>CALCGM010000523.1 GCA_937900985.1 uncultured Planctomycetaceae bacterium
CGAGCCGCTCTTCCATCGCTATGGCCTCGAGGACGAGATCAGCCGCATCCATCAGCGGAAGGTGCCGCTCAAGGGGGGCGGTTCGATCGTGATCGATCAGACCGAGGCCCTCGTGGCCATCGACGTGAACTCCGGCAGCTTCCGCACCGAGAAGACTGCCGAGGAAAACGCCTATCAGATGAACCTGATCGCGGCCAAGGAGATCGCCCGGCAGCTGCGGCTGCGGGATCTCGGTGGCGTGATCGTCAACGACTTCATCGACATGCGGCGGGAGAAGTATCGCCGCGGCGTGGAGAAGGCCCTGCACGACGCCATGAAACGCGATCGGGCCCGCACCAAGGTGCTCCGCACGAGCCCCTTTGGCCTGATCGAGATGACTCGCCAGCGGATTCGGCCGTCGCTGCGGAAAAGCATCTTCCGCGACTGCCCCACCTGCGACGGCACCGGGATGGTGAAAACCCCTGAAAGCATGTCGATCGAGGTGATGCGGCTGCTGGGCCTGGCCGCCATGCGGGACGACATCGTCAAGCTGACCGTGACCGTTCACGAGGAGGTCAGCACCTGGATCAACAATCGCAAACGCCGGGAAATGGCCCAGTTTGAGGATTCCAGCCACATTGAGCTGCATGTTCTCGGCCGGGAGAGCGTGTCGCCGGAGCATCTGGTTTTTGAGGCGGCCGACGAGAAGGGGAAGGCGGTGCGGTTTCCGTAAGCCGTGAGGGGCGGCGGATTTTCCGGCTTGGAGCGGCAAAACCGGCTGCCCAACGCCGGGTCCGGCTGGGCCCCCTTTCTTCACGATTGTTTTTGGGCTACCCTTCGGGACTCGCAGATTCCGCGATTCCTTCCTGCTTTTTAGTGAGTGACTCTGATGGCCGATTCCGCGACCGACGCTGCTGCCTCGATGGCTGATTCCGCTCAGCTCTATGCCGTTGTTGCCGACAGCGGGCGGCAGTTCACCGTGCGTGAGGGGCAGGAGTTTGACGTGGCCTTCCGGCATGTGCCCGCCGGCGATGAGATCGTTTTCGACCGCGTGCTGGCGGTCAACAAGGAAGGCGCGATGACGCTCGGCACACCGGTTGTCGAGGGTGCGAGCGTCAAAGCCGAAGTGCTCGGCTCGAAGCAGGGCGAGAAGATCTACGTGCAGAAGTTTCGTCGCCGCAAGAACTACCGTCGCCGCACGGGGCACCGCGAGCTGGTGACCCGGGTGCGGGTTGCGTCGATCCAGGCCGGCTGAGCGGCGGGCGTTTTGCTGCACGACCCCCCGGCGGGGATGCGGTCGTGGCGTCGCCTCAGGCGTGGGCCAGGATACGTGCCAGTGGGCCGCCTCGAACGCAGAGGCTATCGACGGCCTCGGTGACGGCTGGATCTTCTTCCACTGGCGGCGCGTGGTGCGGCTTGAGCCGAGCGTCGATCACAAGCGGCCCTCGACAGCCCCAGTGCTTCTGATGGATGGTCGCATCCACGCCATGCACGTCGGCGGCGGGGTTTGACCGCGTGAAGGTCACCCAGAGGAAGTTTGCCAGCGACGCCGCGGTAAAGGCGGGGTCATCAACCACCACGATCAGAGGCCAGCTGCGGAGCGGGTGCTGCTCGTGAATCGCCGCCGTCAGCCGCTCGAGGTCGGCGGCCCAGGGGGCGGCTGCGGTCGACTGCCAGATGGCGGCGTCTTGTTCGCGGCGTGGATCAAAAGCAAGAGTCGGCTTCGGCTCGATGCTCGGGCCGCGAATCGCGATCACCCCCGGCAGGCAGACCTGGGGATCCGCAAAGCCGTCGGGAAGGCTGATGCCCGAGGGCCGCTCGTGGGGCAGTTCGCGGATGGCAGGCCCGCGGGCGGCGATCACCAGTTTGCTGCCCACGTTGAGGCCGCTGCCGGAGTAGTCGAGCGTGTCGATGGTGGTTTCGGTGTGGAAGTGGAGATCCCGCCGCCAGTCGGCTCGGGCGAGCAGGTGCGAGAAGATCGCTTCGACGTCGTGGGCATCGATGCCGGGGGCGTCGCCTGCGGCCACGATGAAGAGATACTTGGCCAGCGAGAGCTGCCCCTGGCCGAGGATGGCGGAGGCCTGCGTGAGCAGTTCTGCGGGCCGGTCGCTTGCTCGCCAGGGCAGGTATCGCTCGCTACCCACGGCGAGCAGCAGCGGGTGCACGCCCGAGGCGTCGACGGCATGCACGCTGTGCACGCCCGGCAGCACGGTGGGGATCACCGGGCCGGTCAGCTCGTGCACGAGCCAGCCAAAGAGGGTGTCTTCCTGGGGCGGCCGGCCAACGACGGTGACTGGCCAGATGGCGCCTTCGCGATGCCAGACATGATCCACCCGCATGAGTGGGAAGTCGTGCTGGCGGGCGTAGTAGCCGAGGTGGTCGCCAAAGGGGCCTTCGGGCTTGGTCGCCCCGGGCAGCACCGTGCCCTCGATCACAAAGTCGGCATCGGCGTAGATGCTCGGCCTGCCCGGGCGGCGGATCATCGGGATCCGATGGCCGGCGAGCACCCCCGCAAAGGTCAGCTCCGGCAGTCCCTCCGGCAGCGGCATCACGGCTGACGGCGCCATCGCCGGTGAGCCGCCAATGAAGACGGCCACCTTCAGCGGTTCACCCCGCCGCAGGGCCGCGGTGTGGTGCACGCCGATCCCACGGTGCAGCTGGTAGTGCAGCCCGATTTCCTGGTCGGTCTCGTAGTCGTTGCCCGAGAGCTGCACCCGGTACATGCCGAGGTTGCTTCGCTTGGGGCTCGGGGCCTCAGGGTCTTCGGTGTAGACCGCCGGCAGCGTCACAAACGGCCCACCGTCGCCCGGCCAGCCCACCACGCCTGGCAGCTTGGAAATGCTCGTCTCGTGGGCCATCACCGCCCCCCGCGAGACACGCTTGGGAAGCATCGAGAGGGCATCCAGCGGAGCCCGCCAATACCGCCAGGGCTTCTGGGCGGCCCGGGAAGGGTCGATCTTCAGCTCCACGAGCCGCTTCACCCGTTCAAACGTGTCGGCGAAGATCCGTTCGATCCGGGCCTGCGTGCCGTAGAGATTGATCAACACCGGGAAGGCAGAGCCCTTCGGCCGGGTGAACAAGACCGCTGGGCCGCCGGCGCGAAACAGCCGCCGCTGCACCTCAGCGATCTCCAGGTGTGGGTCGATCGGATGATCGATCTCGATGAGCTGGCCGTCCTTTTGCAAGGCGCGGCAGCAGTCGCGGAGGCTGCGAAATCCCATGAGCAATGGCCGAGGGGGCGGGCGGATGACTGCCGCATGATAGTCGTGGCGGGCGGCCCTGGCAGGAGGCTACAATCATCGGCCGCTGGGGGATCTCTACGGTGAGGGAGTCTGTGATGACGAGCGCGTCAAAAATGCGTGATGGGGCGGCCTGCTCAAGGCGGACGTTTGTGGCGGGCGTGGCGGTTTCGGCGGCGGCCGCTGGCCTGACCGCGAGGCCAGCGGCGGCGCGGATTCGTCGGCTGGCCGGTGAAACGATCATCGGCGAAGGCGAGCACACCTTCCGCGTGAAGCATCATTTTCCGCAGCTGCCCGACCGCTTCACCTGGCAGACGACCCACAACGTGGCCCTCGACTCCGCCGGTCACCTCTACGTGATCCACGAGGGCCGCAAGGAGCTCAAGGACCACCCCGCGATCTTCGTGTTTGATGCCAACGGGGCGTTTGTGCGGGCCTTCGGCAGTGAGTTTCAGGGGGGCGGCCACGGGATCGAGGTTCGCCGCGAGGGGAGCGAGGAGTTTCTCTACGTCTGTGGCTATCAGGGGGTGAAGGCCTTCGCCAAGCTCACGCTCGAAGGGGAGATCGTCTGGTATCGCAAGGCTCCGATGGAGTCGGGCGTGTATGCCGAGGGAGAAGACATCTCGACAAAGCCCACCTGGAACCGCCAGGGCTTCCTGCCGACCAACATCACGTTTCTCGAGGAGAGCGATGTGGGCGGTGGCGGCTTCTTTCTGGCCGACGGCTACGGCTCCTTCCGCATCCATCGCTACGACAACGCGGCCCGTTGGCAGAGCTGCTTCGGCGGCCCGGGCGAAGGCGAAGGCACCTTTGCCACCCCGCACGGGCTCTGGATCGACCGTCGGCCAGCAGCGGACGGCTCCGCTCGCGAGCCGAGGCTGGTGGTCACCGACCGGGCCCACGACACGCTGCAGATTTTCGGCCTCGACGGCAGCTACCAGCAGACGATTGCTGGCTTCGGTCTGCCAGCCAACATCGACACCTGGAAGAACCTGCTGGTCGTGCCGGAGCTGAAGGCCTGCGTCACGCTGCTCGATGAAGACTACCAGCCGGTGATCCAGCTCGGCCGGGCTGTTGCACGGCTGGGCGAGGTGGAGAACCTCCGCGGACAGCCCGACAAGTGGCTCGACGGCGAGTTTGTGCATCCCCACGACGCCTGCTTCACACCGGAGGGTGATCTTTTCGTGGCGGAGTGGGTGGCCACCGGCCGCGTGACCAAGCTCGAGCGGGTCTGATGGCGGATCTCTTCGCGGCGTCACGTGCCAA
>CALCGM010000524.1 GCA_937900985.1 uncultured Planctomycetaceae bacterium
CCACCGAGGGCTTCTGCAGCTTGAGAAACTGCGTTTGCCAGAGCACGCGAAGCTCCGCTGCGATCGCCGCCAGAATCTGGTCGCGTTCCCGCGGCAGCAGGTCAGGCCGATCGAGGGCGGCCAGGCTGCTGCGGAGCCGTCGCAGCTTTGAGCGAATGCTCCGCCGCTTTGCCTCGCTGGGGTGCGCGGTAAACACCAGCTCGATCGACAGCTGCTCGATCGCCCGCTGCACGTCGTCGGCCGACCGACCTGCCTCACGAAGCTCGCAAATCGCTGCCGCGAGAGACTCCGACAGCGGCAGCGGGGCTTGCTGCCTTTCGCGGTCGCGGAGCACCCGGATTCGCTGCAGGTCTTCGGCGATGTTGGCCAAGTCGAAGAAGATTCCCAAGGCCCTGGCCACGTTGCGTGCGGAGGGCTCGGTGAGTTCGGCAATCGCAGTGGCGAGCCGCCGCTCGGCGTCGGGGGTTCCCTGCCGACGTTCGGCGGCAAGCCGTCGGATCGTGACAAGCTCGCAAAACGCAGTTTCTCCGGCGAGATCGGCGATGACCGCGTCGAGTGTCTGCGAGAGCAACTCGATATCAGACTGGAGCTGGGGCTGGCCCTGCGGATTGGCAGAGACCGCCAGAGAACGGCTGTTGTGGGCTGCGGCCGGCGTATGCATCACTCAAGGGCAGGCCGCCATTCCTGCCTGTTTTGTCTCCATGGAAAGGTGTGATCAGCAAACAGTGCCTACGCGGGACCGACGGCCTGGCGGATCTCTTTGGGCAGCGGGAAGTAGACCTCCTCTTCCCGCAGTGTCCGTTCTTCCACCGTGGCATCGTAGCGTGTTTGCAGCCATTGCACGCAATCCTGCACAACCTGCTCAGGGGCGCTGGCTCCAGCCGTGATCAGCACGGTCTCGTCGCCAGAGAACCAGGCCGGATCAATCTCTTCCGCTCCGTCGATCAGGTGGGCCGGGATAGACCGCTCGCGGGCGAGTTCGGCGAGCCTCTGGCTGTTGGAGCTGTTCTGACTGCCGAGCACCAGCACGATCTCGGCATCGTCGGAGAGCATCCGCACGGCTTCCTGCCGATTCTGCGTGGCGTAGCAGATGTCGTCTTTGGGCGGGCCGACGATCTGGGGGAAGGTGGCCTTCAGACGGTTGATGATTCGGGAGGCGTCGTCCACGGAGAGGGTTGTCTGAGTGAGGTAGGCGAGCTTGTCGTCGGGGCCGAAGGGCAGGCGATCGACCTCGTCGGGCGTTTCCACGAGCGTGAAGGCGTCGGGGGCCTGCCCCATCGTGCCGATCACCTCGTCGTGCCCCTCGTGGCCGATCAGAATCAGCCGGTAGCCCGCTTTGGAGTATTTGATTGCCTCGAGGTGCACCTTGGTGACCAGCGGACAGGTGGCGTCGATTGCCCGTAGCTTCCGCTCCTTTGCCACCCGACGGACTTCGGGAGCCACGCCGTGTGCCGAGAAGAGGAGCACCGCCCCCTCGGGAACCTCTTCCACGGTGTCAACGAAGACCGCGCCCTCGTTGGTGAACCGCTGCACCACGTGCTTGTTGTGCACGATTTCGTGATAGACGTAGACCGGCGTGCCGTAGAGGCGGATGGCGGTCTCGAGCGTCTCGATCGCCATGTTGACGCCAGCGCAGAAGCCGCGGGGACTCGCCAGAAGAATCTTCATTTCAGCCGTCTCGTGAGGGGGGGCAGTCCGTCCATCGCCGGAGATGTGGTGGCGTGGCGGGCGTCGAGGGCGGTTTTCAGCATTTCCGGGTATCGTAAGCCGAAGGCTGGTTTTCCGACAGATGCGGAGGCCGATTCTCTGGGCGACCTCGGGATGAAAAGAGACGCGATGGGCTGGAAGAGCTCGCGGCATGCGACAACGCGGGACGCTGCCGCCTGGACGCTCGTCGGTGAGCCCGCCCCGTTTGCACTCGCCGGGGCCGCGGCTGCCGCGGGCGGGACGGTGGCAGCCCCGGGCCTGGAGGATGCCGAGGCCTTCTGCCGGCGGATCGCCACCGGACACTACGAAAACTTCTCGGTGATCAGCTGGATCGTGCCGAGGGCCCTGCGACAGGATTTTGCCAACGTCTACGCCTTTTCCCGCTGGAGCGACGACCTGGCCGATGAGGCGGAGAGCCCCGCAGCGGCCGCTGCCGCCCTTGCTGCCTGGCGGGACGAGCTCGAGGCCTGCGGACGCGGGGCGGCGCGACATCCGATCCTGGTGGCCCTGGCAGACACGATCGCGCGGCATCGCCTCACGCTGGAGCCCTTTCACGATCTGCTCGATGCCTTTGTGCAAGACCAGCAGGTGGTCCGCTACGAGAGCCGTGAGCAGCTTCTTGACTACTGCCGCCGGTCGGCCAACCCGGTCGGCCGGATCGTGCTCGCGCTCGGCGGCTGCCGCGAGCCACAGCGGCAGGCGGAGTCTGACGCGATCTGCACTGGGCTGCAGCTGGTCAACTTCTGGCAAGACGTCCGCCGCGACCGGATTGCTGGCCGGATCTACCTGCCGGCTGCCGACATGCAGCGGCATGGCGTGCGAGCGTCGGACCTCGACGCCCCGCAGGCCTCCCCTGCCCTGCGGCAGCTGCTTGCCGAGGAGGTGGCCTGGGCAGAAAACTGCTTCACAGCTGGTGAACCGCTGAAGCGGCTGGGGCCGGCGGCGCTGCGGCCCGCGATCACCGCGTTTGCCGGGGGCGGCCGCGCGGTGGCTGCTGCCATCCGGCAGGCTGGCTACGACACGCTGTCGCGTCGGCCGGTGGTCTCCAAGGCGACGAAGCTCATCCTTGCCGGTCGAGCGGCGGTCGGCAGGCTTGGGGCCGGGATGTTTCCTCGCCCTGCGAGCGCTCCCGCGGAGGCCGAGCAGACGTGAGCGCGACGCTGGCTGACGATCATGCGGTCTGTCGCGAGGTGCTGGCGGCGTCAGGATCGAGTTTTGCGATGCCCATTCGACTGCTGCCCGCAGACAAGCGGCAGGCGATGACGGCGTTGTATGCCTTTTGTCGGCGGGCTGACGACATCACCGACGGGCCGCAGGGCGACGCAGCCCTGCCGGCGACCGCCGAGCTGCAGCGAGCCCGCGACGAGCTGACCGCCTTTCGGGGCGGCCTGGCTGCCGCACTGAAGCAGGAAGACTGCACCGATCCTGTGCTGCGGGCGATGGCCGATGCGGCGCGGCGGTATGCGATTCCCTCGCGGGCCCTGTATGCCGTGCTCGATGGCGTGGAGCAGGATCTCGACCTCGAGCATCGCCAGCACGGCGACGGCTGTCTGTTTGAGGGGAATGATCAGCTGCAGGCCTACTGCCGCCGTGTCGCCTCGGCGGTGGGGCTCGCCTCGATCCACATCTGGGGGTTTTCGGGGCCTGAGGCGCTGCCTGCGGCCGATGCCTGCGGTCTGGCCTTTCAGATGACCAACATCCTTCGCGATGTGACCGAAGACCTGGCTCGCGGTCGGGTCTATCTGCCCCGCGAAGACCTGCAGGCGTGCGGAGTTTCCGTGGCCGACCTGCAGGCGGCGGCGGCCTCACCGACGACGAGAACGCCCGGGCTTGAGCAGCTCCTCGCCCTGCAGCGGGCCCGCACCAGTGAGCTCTACACCCAGGCGAGTGCCCTCGACCGCTTTCTCTCACGCGATGGACGACGGATCTTCCGGGCGATGTTTGGGGTGTACCGCAGCCTGTTTGAGGCAGTCTGCCTGGCAGGAAACGGCATTCTCCAGGGCCGCCCCAAGCCGTCGCGGCTGCGGCTGGCGGCTTCGGTCGCTGCCACGTCGGTCTGCGGGCCGCGGCCTCTGCGGGCGACGGCGCCGGCTTCGCCGCTGGTGGTGTCGCCGAAGCAGGGGCCTGATGGTGAGCCGCTGCCCATCGTGATCGTGGGGGGAGGCCTGGCGGGGCTGGCGGCCGCTGCATCGCTGGTGGAGGCGGGTGTTGTTGCCCGGGGCACGCCCGTTCGCGTGCTGGAAGCTCGTCGACACGTGGGCGGACGGGCGGCCTCGTTTGCCGATCGCGAGGCGGGCGGTCTGGTGGACGCCTGCCAGCATCTGGCGATGGGCTGCTGCACCAACTTTCTCGACCTGTGCCGTCGCGTTGGGATCGATTCGCAGCTGCGGCGTTATCGGCAGCTCTGGTTTCTCACGCCCGATGGCCGTCGGGCCGGCTGCACGCCGTCGCGATGGCTGCCAGCCCCGCTGCACCTCGCTCCGCTGCTGCTGCGACTCCCCCAGTTTCGCCTCTGGGAGAAGGCGGCCCTGGCGTGGGGCATGATGCAGCTGGTTCGTTGGAGGCCGGGGGGCACGGAGCCCGCCGAGGCGCTTGCCTGGCTTCGGCAGCGGGGCCAACCCCAGCGGGTGATCGACCTCTTCTGGGCTCCGGTGCTGGAGAGCGCCCTTGGCGACTCGGTGCAGCGGGTCTCGGTGGAAGCCTCACGGAAGGTGATGCTCGACGGCTTTCTCTCCCACAGGCGTGCTGCCGATCTGCACCTCCCGGAGCGTCCGCTGGGGGAACTCTTCGGGGATGGCCTGGCGGGCTGGCTGCGGTCGAATGGCGTGCAGCTCGACACGGGCACGGTCGTGTCGTCCCTGGAGTATGCGGCCGACGGACGGGTGGTTGCGGTGCACACCGGTCGCCGCGGCCGCGAGGAGCCAGCCGACCGGCCCCCGGGCACAGCGGGAGAAGCCTGGCGTGACGAAGCCCGGATTGCCTGCCGCGGCTGTATTGTGGCGGTGCCCTGGCGGGCGGCCGAAAAACTTGTGCCGGCCGTGATGCCGGAGGGGAGCGACCAGATCACGGGGTCGCCGATCACGGCTGTCCATCTCTGGTTTGATCGGCCCGTAATCGACCTGCCGCATGCGGTGCTGCTGGGCACACTCTCGCAGTGGGTGTTTCGGGCGGGGGACGACACCGGATCCCAGGGCCGCGGCTACTGCCAGGTGGTGATCAGCGGCTCGCACAGCCTGCTGGGCACCGACCGTACTCAGCTCCGCAACCGCGTGGTTGACGAACTCCGCACCCTCTTTCCCGAGGCCCGTGTGGCCACCCTGCTCGATGCACGGATCGTGACCGATCCCTTGGCCGTGATCTCGGTGCGGCCGGGCGTGGATGCGGTGCGGCCGGCGTCGGCCACGGACGTGCCGAATCTGTTTCTCGCTGGCGACTGGACGGCCACCGGCTGGCCTTCCACGATGGAGGGCTCGGTGCGGAGTGGGAGGCTCGCCGCAGCGGCCTGCCTGTCGGCCTGTGGCGGACCGCAGCAAACGCTGACGCCCGACCTGCCTCGCGGCCTGCTCGTGCGGCTGCTCACCGGCCGAGCATGACCACGAGCCGTTCGGCGAGCCGCTCGGCGGCTGCGCAGGCATGCTCGCGGAGTTCGGCCAGATCGCCGAGGGCCGAAGGACGGCGAAAGAGGATTCGGGCCGCTGCACCAACCAGCCGCGCGGGGTGCGCGACCGACGCGAGCTTGGCCACATCGGAGGCAATGCGGTCGCTGGCGGTGTCGGAGATGCTGCGGACCACCGTCCACGGGGTGCCGGCCGCTTCGGCCACGCCGGCAATCCACCAGCTCTCCATGTCGACCACATCGCCGCCAGACGACTCGCGGAGCTGGCGTTTTGCCTCGGGCGTTTCCACCACCTGATCGGCGGTCACGACCCGCACCCGGCGAAGTCCGGCCGCATCGAGGACACCCGCCGGATCGTGAGCAGTGAGGGGGTCGCCGACAGGCCTGGCGACCGTCTCCGCAACCACCACGTCGCCGCGGCCGAGAGCAGGATCGAGGCCACCGGAGAGACCGGCGGCTACGAGCAGGCCGGGCCGATGGCCTTCAATCGTGAGCTGTGCCCCGCGGACTGCAGCTTCCCGGCCAACGCCCGTGGTCACGATGGCCACACGACGATGCCCGATTTGTCCGATCGTGATCTTCAGCCCCGACGACGTCTTCAGCTGCAGCGTGTCGCCAGCGGCCTCAATCAGTGGTGCAGCCTCGAGCGACAGCGCCACCAGAATCGCCAGGTCCACTCGCTCGATTGTGTTGTCGTCCAAAGCCGGCCTCATCCGCGAGCACCTGGGGGCTGGTTCACTCCCATTCGATCGTGGCGGGCGGTTTCGACGAGATGTCGTAGACCACCCGATTGATGCCCCGCACCTCATTGATCACCCGGCTGGAGATCGAGGCGAGCACCTCGTAGGGAAGGTGGCTCCAGTCGGCGGTCATGAAGTCTTCCGTCTCGACCGCCCGTACCGCGAGCACATCGTCGTAGGTGCGGGAGTCGCCCATCACACCCACGCTCTGCACCGGCAGCAGCACGGCAAACGCCTGCGAGACCTTGCGGGAAAGCCCCGCCTTCTCGATCTCGTCAAGCACGATCGCATCGGCCTCGCGGAGGGTTTCCAGACGGGGTTTCGTCACCTCGCCCAGGCAGCGGACGGCGAGCCCTGGGCCCGGGAAGGGATGCCGCCAGACGATCCGCTCCGGCAGGCCGAGCTGGAGGCCGAGCTGCCGGACCTCGTCTTTAAAGAGATCCCGCAGAGGCTCGATCAGTTCGAAGTCGAGCTGCTCCGGCAGGCCGCCCACGTTGTGGTGGAGCTTGATGGTGGCGGCGGGCCCATCCTGCGACGCGCCGCTTTCGATCACGTCTGGGTAGAGCGTGCCCTGGGCGAGGAACCGCACATCTTGGATCCGCGACGCCTCGTCGGCAAAGCAGTCGACGAAGGCCTTGCCGATGCGACGGCGTTTCTCCTGCGGCTCGGTCACGCCGGCGAGCATCTCGAGGAAACGGGTCTCCCCTTTGACCACATGCAGATCGGTGCGGAAGTGGTTGGTGAACTCCTCGATCACCGTTGTCGCTTCGTTTTTTCGCAGCAGGCCGTTGTCGACGAGGATGCAGGAGAGCTGGTCGCCGATCGCCCGCGACAGCAGCGCTGCCACGACGGCTGAGTCGACGCCGCCGGAGAGGCCGCAGATCACGCGGCCCGAACCGACCTGCTGGCGAATCCGCGCGATCGCTGCTGCGGCGAAATCGTCGAGCCTCCAGCTGCCGCTGCAGCCGCAGGCCGTGCGGAGAAAGTTGGCGAGCATCGGCCCGCCGTGGGCAGTGTGGGTGACTTCGGGGTGAAACTGCATGCCGTAGACAGGCAGGCTGGTGTGCTTCACCGCCGCCAGGGGGCAGGTGGCTGTTTTGGCAAGCACCGCGAAGCCATCGGAAACGTTGGTCACCTGATCGCCATGGCTCATCCACACTTCGGAGTGCTGCGGAACGCCCTCGAAGAGCGGATCATGAGCGACGACCTCAAGCCGCGCTCGGCCATACTCGCGGCTCGTCGCGCTGCCCACGGTGCCGCCGAGGGCCTCGCAGGCCAGCTGCATGCCGTAGCAGATGCCCAGCGTTGGAATGCCGCTTTCAAAGATCGCCGGATCACAGCGTGGAGCCGAATCGGCATACACGCTCGCAGGGCCTCCCGAGAGGATCAGCCCTGCTGGCGCGAGTTCGCGAATCCGTTCGAGCGGGAGGTCGTGGCGGACGATCTCGCAGTAGACGTGCTGCTCCCGCACACGGCGGGCGATCAGCTGGGCATACTGCGAGCCGAAGTCCAGGACGAGCACCTTTTCGCCAGTCATCTGTTCGGCAGAAGGACTGTCGCCGGCGGGGCGAGGCTGGTCGGGAGTTGTGGTCACGTTTGTCCGGTCGCTGGAAACAAGGAAACCGCCCGGTCGCCGACGGTGCGACACGGGGAAAATCCCGGAGTATAGGGCTGGCGGCGGGCCTTGGCGATTCCCTGGCGCGAGCCTCGGAAATGAGGGCCTCCGCTGCTAGAGTGGCGGCCTCCGGCTGCCTTTCATCCCTTCTGAAACTCCGCTGACGAGACATCCATGCGAGTGCTGCTCACCAATGACGATGGCATCCATGCCCCCGGCCTCGCCGCCATGGAAAAAGAGCTCCGCGGTCTCGGCGACCTGACGGTTGCCGCGCCGTCGACCGAGCAGAGCGGCGTGGGCCATGCCATCACGTTTCTCACGCCCCTGACCGCCAAAGAGGTGTTTGATGGTGACCGGCCGCGAGGCTGGGCAGTGGATGGCAGCCCCGCCGACTCGGTCAAACTGGGTGTTGCGGAGTTTTGCCCGACGCGACCATCGCT
>CALCGM010000525.1 GCA_937900985.1 uncultured Planctomycetaceae bacterium
ACCATCAACGCGGTGGCTCTGGAGTCGTCGACGGCTGCCTTCACGGCGTCCGGAAGCCTCAGCGATCTCAAAGATCGAGGCTTTCTCGAGCTTCGCGGCACGGCCAGCTACGACTGGGACGCCCTCTCGCGGCTGGCGATGCCGTGGACAGGCGGGCGGATCCGACTCGCGGGGAGCGGTGGACGGCCGTTTGCCATTCGCGGCCCTCTGGGCGGGCTCTCCGAGCCTTCGGCAGAACGGCCGCAGCTGGCGACGGGCCAGCCGCCGGCTGACGGCGTGCAGGAGCCTCGGCCAGCGCCGCCGCCCGAGCAGCCGGAGGACTGGCTGGCCGCCACCCGAGGCCTTTCTGAAAGGAGGCCCGCCGTCACCGGCACGCCTCAGCAGGTGTCGCTTCGTTCGGCAACGCCGCCCCAGGCGATGTCTGCCTGGCTGCGGAGTGTGTCGCTGGAGACGACGCTGGCCTGGACTGCGGCCGATCTCTTCGGGCTGCCGCTGCAGGCGGGCGACATGCCGGTGCGGCTGCTCGATGGCCAGCTCGCCTTCGGACCTTTCGACGTCGCCGCTTCCGGCGGTCGCTTGCGGGGGGCACCCTGGGTTCGCATGCTGCCGGGCCCGGCGGAGCTCGTGATTCCTCCGGGCCGGATCGTCGAGCGGGTCGACATCTCCCAGGGCGTGGCCAATCGCTGGATGACCTGGGTGGCACCGCTGTTCGGGCAGGCCACGCAGATCGCCGGCCGCGTGAGTGTCGACACGGCGGGCACGCAGCTTCAGCTGGCCGATCCCTTTGGGGGGCAGGCCGCCGGCGAGGTGCTCTTTGAAGGGGTTGAGGTCACCCCCGGTGCGCCCGCGCAGCCACTGGTGACGCTGATCGGCCGGCTGCAGGGGCTGCTCGATCCGAGGTTTGGGGTGAGCGACAAGGTGGTGCTGATGCGGGTGCGGGAGCAGCCGGTGCGGGTCTGGCTGCACAACCGCCGCATCTGGCATGAGGGGCTGGTGATGGACATGGGCCAGCTCACTGTTCGCACGTCAGGCAGCGTGGCCGCCGATGGCACGCTGGCGATGGATGTGGAGATGGCCTTTCGCGGCGACATCGCCGGGCAGACGCCGATCGTGGCGGCCCTGCTCCGCACGCCACTGCTGATTCCGCTCAAGGGCACGATCGACCGGCCGCAGTTTGACGCCTCGGCGATCGACAAGATCTTCGCTCGGATTGCCGCCAACACGGCCAACGCCGTGATCGGAGACGGCATCAACCGCGGGCTCGAGGCGATCTTTGGCAACCCGCAGCAGCCTGCCCCGCCGCAGTGATCTCGCGACGGAGCCGGCGGTCGAGGGCCGTGATCAGCCGTTCGAGCCGGCGCCGGTAGCTGAAGTGCTCGACCTCAAGCCGATGGCGAGGGGAGTCGACGTAGCGAATGGGTGTCAGCGGCGGCGACTGCTGGCAGGTGCGGCGGAGCCAGGCGGCCGTCCGCGGGGCGTGGCGACGGGCCAGCGCCATCCGAGCGACCACGCGGGCCTGCAGATCGGTCAGCCCCCACTGACCGCTGTCGGGCTGGATCAGGCCCACGCAGGCGAGGTCGTCGCGATGCCTCGGCAGCATGTGCAGAAACAGATCGGGCGGCTGCTCATCGAGATCCCTGACGTCGTCTGCTGGCAGGTTTTGCTCATCGCGAAGATGCTGCGGAGCGATGAAGGGCATCGCGATCTGGTAGCCGGTGGCGGCGATCACGATGTCGATCGGCTCACGACGGCCGTCGCTGAAGACGACGCACTCCCCCTCAAATCGCTCGACACCCGGGACGGCGGTGACGGCTCCCTCGTCGATGCAGCGATAGAGACGCTCGTTGATCACCGGGTGAGTCTCCCAGAGCCGATGATCCGGGGCGGGCAGGCCGTGCCGATGCGGCAGGCCGATCGATCGGTCGATCAGCCGCAGGGAGATCAGTCGCCGCAGCCAGACGGGAGCCCGCATCTTCAGCAGCCGTTCGCCACGGAGGTCGGCAGGGCGGCCGAGGATCGTGCGAGGCACAACATGGTAGCTGCGGCGGGTGGAGTGGAAGGTGGCGGCAGCCTGGCGGCAGACGTCGACGGCGATGTCGCAGCCGGAGTTGCCCCCGCCAATCACGAGTACGCGGCGACCGGCCACAGCTAGCGGGTCGTCGGGGCCGGTGTAGTCGGCCGCATGCAGGAGGGTGCCGGCGAAACTGCCGGGAATCGTGGGCAGCCGTGGCAGATGATTGTGGCCGTTGGCAATCACTACGCCTTCGTAGGTTCGCGGCGGGCCGCTGGCCAGCTGCACCTCCCAGCCACCGGCTGCAGCCGGCTCAATTCGTTCGACCGTGCTGTGGGGCCGAATGAACGGCCGCAGGCCGAAGTGGTCGGCGTAGCTGCGGAGGTAGGCGAGGCAGGCAGTGTGGTGGGGATGCCAGGGCAGGCTTCGCGGCATCGGGAAGTCACCAAACTCTGTCAGGGGCCGCGAGCTGATCAGCCGCGTGGAGGCGAAGATGCGACTGGCGGCGGTGCCGAAATACCAGTTGCCGCCGAGGTCGTCTTCCCGCTCGAGGCACTCGGCAGGAAGGCCCAGCTCGCGAAGGCTCTTGAGGGCGGTCAGGCCCGACGGACCGGCACCGATCACACACCAGCCCCCAGGGGAATCGTGGCCGCCGTCAGGAGCGATCATGCCAGCACCGTCTGCAGGGTGTCGGCGAGCCTGGCGAGGTCGTCGTCGCGGTGGTGCCAGGAGAGGCTGATCCGTAGCAGGCTCTCCCCATCGGGCACGCTCGGTGGACGGATGGCGGGCACGAAAAAGCCGGCGTCCAGCAGCCGCTCAGCTGCGGCGACCGCCCGGCCCGGCTCACCAACGATCACGGGAACAATCTGGCTGGCGAGATCGCTGGCAAGGCAGCGGTGCGTGGCGTGGTGGGCCTCGGCGAGTCGCTCGCGAAAGGCGGCAGCTCCTGCCAGCAGCTCCTGCCGGCGAAACGGCTCTTCAGCCACGAGTTCAATCGCACGGGTGGCCGCAGCAGCCACGCCCGGTGGGTGTGCGGTGGAAAACACCCAGCCGCGAGCGGCGTGGGCCAGCCAGCTGACGAGCGAGGCATGGCCCGCCACGAAGCCCCCGGCTGTGCCGAGCGCCTTGGAGAGCGTGCCGACGCGGAGGTGCACGCCGTCGCTGCAGCCTGCTGCTTCGACCAGCCCGCTGCCCCGCTCGCCGAAGACGCCTGTGGCGTGGGCCTCATCGACCATCAGCATCGCGCTGTGCCGCTGGGCGACCTCGCAGAGGTCGGCCAAGGGGGCGATCGTGCCATCCATCGAAAACAGGCTGTCGGTCACGATCAGGATGCGGCGGGCCGGGCCTGCGGCGGCCAGCCGCGTCTCAAGGCCTGCGACATCGCGGTGGGGATAGACGATCAGGCGGGCTTTCGAGAGCCGGCAGCCGTCGATGATGCTGGCGTGGTTGCGGGCATCGCTGGCAATCAGATCCCCGTCACCGACCACCGCGGGAATCGTGGCAGCGTTGGCGGCAAAGCCGCTGGGGAAGGTGAGGGCGGCGTCGACTGCCAGCAGTGTGGCGATTGCTCGCTCCAGGCTGCGGTGGGCCTGCGACTGACCGCTGACGAGGGGGCTCGCTCCCGCGCCGAAGCCCTCGGCGCAGCTGCCCTTGGAGCAGGCCCGGGTGAGGCGGACATCGCCCGCGAGCCCCAGATAGTCGTTGGAGCCGAAGTTGAGCAGCCGCCGGCCGTCGAGCTCCACTTCCCGGCCCTGCCGGCCGCTGCGGATGCGGATCTGTCGCCGCAGTCCGTCGGCATCGAGCCGCTCAAGGGCACCATCGATCCAGCTCAGAGCCGCCGGCAGGGGCGTGCTGGGCTGCGACGGGCAAGGCGGAGGATCGAGGCGGCAGGGCATGCCTGCATTATGGCGTCTTTGCAGCCAGCTTTTCGATGGTGCGAAACTCGGCCGCCGTGATCGGCATCACCGACAGCCGGCTGCCCTTGCGGAGCAGCTCCATGCCAGCGAGGGCCTTCACGCCACGGAGCTCTTCGAGGGAGATTTCCCGCGGAAACACCGAGACGAGTTTCACATCGACCATCGCCCAGATCGGCTTCTCGTCGGTGGCCTTGGGATCGTGATAGTGGCTCGTGGGATCGAGGGCCGAGTGGTCGGGATAGGCCTCCTTGACCACCTCGGCCACACCGACGGCCGCCGGGGGGGCTGCGTTGGAGTGGTAGTAGATGCAGCGGTCGCCCTTCTTCATGCTCTGCATGAAGTTGCGGGCCTGGTAGTTGCGGACGCCGTCCCAGCAGGTCGTCTTCTTGGGTGCTTTGGCGAGGTCCTGGATCGAGAAGCTTGAGGGCTCGCTCTTGATCAGCCAGTAGTTCATGGAGGGTTCTTAGCCAATGAGGATCACGTGGAGCTCTTTGGGCCCGTGGGCACCGAGCACGAGGATCCGCTCGATGTCGCCGGTGCGGCTGGGGCCGGTGATGAAGGAGAGCATGCTCGGCAGCTGGCCGCCATGTCGAGCCTTGGTCGCTTCGAGGGCGTCGCCGAGGGTGCCAACAATCTGGCTGATGGTGGCCACGACCACATGCACATGCGGCAGGATCGAGAGCCCGCGGCCTCCGGAGAGCCGGCTGCTGACGAGGATCGAGCCAGTCTGGGCGACGAGCAGCTCACACGACGAGAGGCCCGCGTCGCAGGCTTCGAGCCGGCGCTTGTCGCTGCCGTCGGCACCGTCCACTGCAACCGCCTCGCAGGGCAGCTGCGGCAGCAGGGGCTCAACCAGGGCGTCGTGATGCCAGGCAACCCGCTGCCAGCTGCTGCTGCGGGCAAGCTCGGCCACCACGCGGCCGGCCTCGTCAGCCGAGTCACAGCGGTGCACGACGGCCCGCAGCTTTTCGAGGTTGTCGGTGAGCAGGGCGAGCCGTTCCTCTGGTGTGGCTCCGCCGTCGGGAAGCCAGGGCCGGCCAGCCTCCGCGGGCAAGACCGAGAGCGATGGGAAGCCGCGACCACCTTCGGGTCGAGGCTCGACCGACGGCTCAGCAGCAGTGACCAGCTGCCGATCGAGCACATGCGGCGGTGGAGCAGGCACCCGCAATGCCTCACGGATGCGGCCGAGGATCGCATCACGGGAGGAGCGGGGGTTGGGATCGCTGGATGGTGCGGCCGGTGTCATGCAGGACTCCCCTGCGAGGGGCTTGGGAGCGACCGCTGCCGCCGTCGCCAGGCTGTGCGAAAACTCTCGGCTGGTGGCGAGGGCAGGTCGCGGCTGGCGAGCCACTCGCGAACCAAGGGGGGCTTGAGCCGGCGGGCCAGGCCCATCGTGTGGCGGGCGATCCAGCCGGCGATGCGAAACAGCCAGGGGCGGCTGGCTACGACGACAAACAGCCGATGACCGATTTTCTCAAGCCAGTTCGGTGCGGTCCGGGCCGCATTGCGTCGGTTGTGCAGCAGGTGGTGATGGATATCGATCCGCACCGGGCAGGCATCGCTGCAGGCACCGCAGAGCGAGCTTGCCCCCGAGAGGTGATTCCAGTCGGCGAGGCCGCGGAGATGCGGCGTGATCACCGACCCGATCGGCCCCTGATAGGTCGTGCCGTAGGTGAAGCCGCCGACATTCTTGAAGATCGGGCAGACGTTGAGGCAGGCGCCGCAGCGGATGCAGTGCAGGCTGTCGCGCTGCTCAGGGTCGGCCAGGATTGCCGAGCGGTGGTTGTCGAGGAGCACGACGTGCATCTCCTCGGGCCCGTCGCACTCGCCCTCCTGCCGGGGGCCGCTGTAGAGCGTGTTGTAGCAGGTCATCGGCTGGCCAGCCCCGGCTGTGGCGAGCATCGGCAGCAGCACTGAGAGGTCATCGAGGTTGGCCACGACCTTCTCGATGCCGACCAGCGCAATGTGCATCTTCGGCAGGGCGGCGGTCAGCCGGGCGTTGCCCTCGTTCTCGGTGATCGAGATCTGGCCGGTTTCGGCGACGAGGAAGTTGGCCCCGGTGATGCCCACATCGGCGTTGACGTAGAGCTGCCGCATGTGGCGACGGGCGATCATCGTCAGCTCCTCAGGGCTGTCGGTGGGCTCGCTGCCAAGGTTGTCGTGGAAGAGCGTGCTGATCTCGTCGCGGCGGACGTGCATGCACGGGAAGACGAAGTGGTAGGGTGGCTCACCGCGGAGCTGCTGGATGAACTCGCCGAGGTCGCTCTCCACCACCCCGTAGCCCTCCTCCTCGAGGGCGGCGTTGAGGTGGATCTCCTCGCTGGTCATGCACTTGCTCTTGATGATCGCCTTGGCCTCGGCCTTCCGCAGCAGGCCGAGGATGATGCTGCGGGCCTCCTCGGCGTTGGCTGCCCAGTGCACCGTGCCGCCGCGGGCCTCAAAGCGGCTGGCGAACTGCTCAAGCAGCTCATCGAGCCGGTTGACCGCCGACCATTTCGCCAGGCTGGCGGCATCGCGGGCATGCTCCCAGTCGCGGTAGCGGGCCTTCTGGGTGTCGCGGCTCGTGTAGTAGCCGCCGAGAGCCGAGCGGACGAAGGAGCGGTGGCCGGTATCCGCCACGTGGGCTTCCGCATCACGGAGAAACTGCCGCTTGGGGGTCGCCTTGCCACCCGTCTCGGCCGTTTCAGCAAAGGGACGAGTGTCCGTCTCCTTCGCGGGGCGGGCTGCGGTATGCTCAAGAGTCGTCATGGGACGGGTTTGGTGTCGAGGGGCACTCGGTTGCTGAAGATCACTGCCCTAAGAATACCCGGTGTGGCTGGAGCGGATGGTGCGAATGCCATGTGACATGCGGATGGCAGGGGGCGTCAGCCGCGGCACCGGACGTCTTGCGAGGTGCGGGGAGCGGGAGGCCTGATGGCGGAACCCTCGGTCTGGTTTATCGTTTGGCTGCTGATTGGCACGGTGCTGACCGTCGCCTGGGCCGCTGGCTGTGTGTGGGTGCAGCGGGATGCCGCGGCCGTGCTCGGCCAGCCGCAGCGGTGGCTCTTTGCGGCCGTGTTGACCGGCATGATCTCTCTGCTGGCGCTGCTGCGAGCGGGCCCCACGGTGATGCCCCTGCTGCTGCTGCTGTGGAGCGTGGGAGGCATCGGCTACCTGCTCTATCGCGACAACAAGGCGATGGAATCGGAGCGGCTCCTGCTGAAGCTCTTCACCCGAGAGTTTTGGCGCGACCAGGGCCGCAGCCTCAAGGGGGCGCTGCGATGGTCGCGAACGAGCGGCGGGGCGGCGGTGGTCAGCGATGGCGTTTCGTATGTCGAGCTCTTGAAGAAAGACGGCACGTCGCTCGACGGCAGCAATGCCTCCGATCGCGAGGTTTCCAAGGCGGTGGCCACGATCCGCGAGATCTTTGAGTCGGCGATTCACATGCGGGCCACCGATATCCACATCGAGCCCAAAAAAGGGAACGAGTTTGGTGTGCGGTTTCGCGTCGACGGCATCCTGCAGAATGTGTCGACGCTGACTGGCGACGAGGGCCGGCCGGCGGTTTCGGCGGTGAAGGTGCTCGCCGACATGGACATCGCCGAGCGGCGGCGGCCGCAGGACGGTACCTTTTCGGCCCGCTACCAGGCCCGCACCTTTGATGTGCGGGCAGCGTCGGGGCCGACCAACTTCGGCGAGAAGATCGCCCTGCGGCTGCTCGACGCCGACGGAGGCATCGTGCAGGGCGGGCTCACCGGCCTCGGCATGGCGCCGGCGATGCTCGAGGCGATGCGGACCCTGATCCACCGGCCGCACGGCATGCTGATCGTCTGTGGGCCGACCGGAGCCGGCAAGACAACCACGCTCTACTCGGCCCTCTCCGAGATCGATTCGCTCACCCGCAACATCATGACGATCGAGGATCCGATCGAGTATCGGCTCGACAACGTCTCCCAGACGGCGGTCAACGTGGCCGCCGAGCTGACCTTTGCCAAGATTCTCCGCTCGGCGTTGCGGCAGGACCCCGACGTGATCCTCGTCGGTGAGATTCGCGACAAGGAAACCGCTGAGATTGCCATGCAGGCGGCGCTGACCGGCCACTTCGTGTTTACAACCCTGCATGCCAACGACGCTCCCACCACGATCACCCGTCTGCTCGACATCGGGATCGAGGCGAGCCTGATCCAGTCGGCGTTGACCGC
>CALCGM010000526.1 GCA_937900985.1 uncultured Planctomycetaceae bacterium
GCTGGGTTGGGCTGAGTTGGTCCCGGGGGCCGCTGTCGTGTCACTGGGTTTTCTGCTCGAGCAGCCGTTTGAGATTGGTGGCTGCGTCGTTTGTTTGCTTGCGAAGGCCCAGGTGGATCAGCGGTGCCATCAGCTTGCCAACGCGCAATAGGCATCGCGATGCGGACTTTGTGAAGATGTGAGGGCGGTCAGTTGTTGCGTGCCCTGCGGCGAGCCGGTGCTGGCTTGTCGTCGGGGGCCTCAAGGGTCGCCTGGCCTTCCAGCAGTCCGAGTGACACCAGGAAAGCATCTGCTGCGATCAGCGTCCGTTCCTGCCATGGTGAGCGGTTGAAAAACCCGTGTCCCTTCCCGTCGGCAATAAAGCGATCGGCCCGGACGCCGAGCTGCTCGGCCTGTTCCCAGTACGGCTTGGCCAAGGCAAGGAGTCGGTCATCCGACCCAAACAGGATCAGAGAAGGTGGCGTGTTTTTGTCCAGAAACGCGATTGGCGAGATTTTGTCAGCGAGATCCTGGCGGTCACCAAGGCGTTCTTTGAGTGGCGGTGGCTCAAACGTCAGCACGGGATTAAACAGAATCATGGCTGCCGGTGTCGTGCTGATGGAGAGGTCGTCGTCGGTAGCTTCCACGCTGCTGTCGATCATCATGCAGGCAGCGAGGTGGCCGCCCGCTGATCCGCCGGAAGCAACCAGTTTCTCAGGATCGATGCCAAGTCTGCTGGCATTCTTCTTCATCCAGCGGACGGCGCTGCGGGCATCGCGGACACACTCATCCGGAGTCACACCGTCGCGGCTCTTCACGCGATAGTCGGCCCGCGCGGCCACCATGCCACGAGAGGCAAGATAGTCAGCCTGAGTGACAAACTGTTCGGTGCTCCCGGCATTCCATCCTCCGCCGAAGAAGAAGATGATGCTCGGGTGGGCATCATCAGCCGACCAGTCCTGTGGGTAGTGCAGTGTGATGGTGAGCTCACGATCGCCCCGTGTGGCGTACACCTCTGTTTTTGTTTCAGCCGCGGAAGCTGACGCGTGCATTGCCATGAAGCTGACAGTGGCCATCAGAGCCATTGATCGTCCGAGGAAGGCGAAGAGGCTCATGCAGTGACCTTTCTGAGAATGCCGCGGATGAGTGAAGCGTCGAATCTTGTTCACAGGATGAGTCTATGCGACGGCGAAGTCTGCGTTAGAAACTCAGCCAGACAGGGAGGACACTCGCCGAAAGACAGCAGGCAAGCACAGCGAGAGGAGAGGCCTTCCAGACACTCAGTAAGGCCCAGGCGGAGAGCACTGTCGCCATGTCGGCGGTCGTGCTGACTGCGGAGGTGAAGACGGGGGAGTAGAGAGCTGCAGCGAGCAGGCCGACAACGCCTGCGTTCACACCGGCGATGGCGCGAGTGGCCGTGGAGGAGTGAGACACTGCTTTCCAAAATGGCAGCACACCAGTGACCAAGAGAAAACCGGGCAGGAACATGAAAACCACCGCCACGGTAGACCACACCAGGCCGCTGTGCTCAGGGGCCAGCACAGCTCCGAGGTAGGCGGAGAAGGCAAACATTGGCCCAGGGATTGCTTGGGCAGCCGCGTACCCAGCGAAAAACTCATCGGGTGTCGCCCAGCCGGGCGCTACAACAGACGCTTCGAGCAACGGCAGCACCACATGCCCTCCACCAAACACGAGTGCTCCTGCCCGATAGAACACGGCCGCGAGAGAGGAAAGGTCTGGGGCGGATGTTGCGATGGAAGGGAGCCCACACAGCAGGCAGACGAAGACCGCAAGCAGCAGGCCGCCAATACCAGCTCCGTAGGGAACGTCGAGGCAGCCGCTGGCCTCAGGAATGCTCTTTCCTGGGAGGAGCACCACGCCTGCCATCGCCGCCAGCACGACCACGCCGAGTTGGGCTGACGCGGACGACGCGAGCAGAATGGTGACAGCGGAGACGATGGCAATCGTCTGCCGCGGCCGATCAGGGCAGAGCCTTGTGGCCATCCCGAAAACGGCGTGGGCCACCACGGCAGAAGCCATCAGTTTGGTGCCGTGCAGGGTGGCTTTGCCAACAGGTCCGGAGAGCCATGGCAACGCAGCGGCGAAGAGAACGAGGAGAAGAACTGAGGGCAGCGTGAATGCGACAAACGCAGCCAGTGCGCCACGCCACCCGGATCGCAACAGGCCAATACTCAAGCCGAACTGACTGCTGGCTGGCCCAGGGAGAAACTGGCAGATCGCCAGCAGCTGGCCGAACTGTTCATCGGACAGCCATTTTCGACGTCCCACAAACTCTGAACGGAAATAGCCCACATGCGCGACAGGCCCGCCAAAAGATGTGAGTCCGAGTTTGAGGAACGCGAGGAACACTTCCCCGGGTGTTCCGGGCTGCACCTCGGTCTGGGCGTCATCACTCATTCGCCGCTCATCAAAACGTGAGGCATGAAGCAATCTGACCAACTACGCGAAAGCCAGCAAACCGCCTCATCCGTTCCGACAGTCTTCTTACTCTGCTCCGTTTGGAAGCCGGGGTGCTTCGGTCGGATCGCCACCGTCGATGTTGTATTCAGGGGTCATCACGGTCTCTCCTTGAAAGCCAAGAAAATCGACCTGAGCCTTGAGCCACTCACTCGGCTTTTGCTGCTTTGCGTAGCCAAGCAGTCTGGCTTCAAGTTCCTGAACGATATTCGGGTGTGTGGCCGCGAGGTTCTGGCTTTCTCCCGGATCCTGCTCCAGATCAAACAGCTCAGTCTTAACCGGGAGTAGGGCGATCTTGAGCAGCTTCCATTTGCCTTTGCGAAGGGCTCCCCGAAAAGTTTCCACGTTGATCAGGAGGTCTTCATGGGGAGATGGCTGGCCGTCGACAATCGTGGCCGTCGCGTCTTTGCCATCGAAAGGCTTGGAGGGGTCGATATGGCCTCCTGCAACGGCGAGCAAGGTGGGCATCACATCCACATGATGCAGCGGCTCCGACACGAGTCCGGGGGCGATTCTTGCAGGCCAGTTGACGATCGCAGGTAACCGCACACCTCCCTCCGCAAGGCTTGCTTTGCCACCTCGAAACGGGGCGTTTGAGGCAGGCGGCGTGGAACCAAGGGCAGCTCCGCCGCTGTCTTCGCGCTCGGCCGGCGATCGTGCTCCAGTGGTAAACAGGGCGCTGGTGGCTCCGCCGTTGTCGGAGGTGAAGAAAATGAGTGTGTTGTCTCGCATGCCTTTGGCATCGAGGGCAGCAACGATGCGACCGACTTGGGTGTCGAGTGCTGTGATCATCGCCGCGTATTCAC
>CALCGM010000527.1 GCA_937900985.1 uncultured Planctomycetaceae bacterium
GAGCCAAACTTGAAGAGCATCGCCTCGCTGCGGGCGAGCTCCATGATGTCTTCCATGTTGTCTTGCACGCTCTGGATGAAGCATGCGGAGCCCTGCGGATATTCGTAGGGATTCTCCGGCTGCACCACGTCGCGGGTGGCCTCGTCCCACCGCCAGTTGCAGGGGGCGCCCTTCACGCCGTACTCGTTGAAGAGGCCGACGTTGAACCACACCGGCGAGTTGAAGGCGCCGTGCTGATGGACGCAGAGCCAGGAGAGGTCGCGGTAAAACCGCTCGCCGTCTTCGGCCGACTGGAAGTAGCCGTCTTTGATGCCCCAGTCGGCAATCGTGCGGGCCACACGATGCACGAGCTGCTTGACGGAATGCTCCCGCTCAGGGGTGTGGATCTCGCCGTAGAAGTATTTGCTGACCACGACATTGGTCGCCAGCTGGCTCCAGGCCGCGGGAATCTCGCAGGCGGGCTGTTCGAAGAGCACCTTCCCATCCTCACCCTTGATGGCCGCAGTGCGGAGCTCCCATTCGGTGGTGTCGAAGGGGCTCTCGACGTCGGTTGGGCAGAAGGTTGCGTCGATCGCCAGAGGTTGGCGTGAGGACAAAGACGCCGCTGCGTCCGCCTGCGAGTCGGAAACGGATGTGGCCGAGGCGGATGCAGATGCGTGCGTCATAACGGGCTCCTGGGAACGATGAGAAGGCGCGGGGGGTGGCATGGTTTCAGGCCACCGGGCACTTCCTTTAAGAAAGTATACGTGCGTATAGCATTTCGGCAAGCTGGCTTCTGCGGGCTGTGTGACCGAAGACTCTCACCGGGATCGTGGCGGCACAACCGCCCCGGAAAGCATTGCCCTCGGAAGGCATCTTGAATGGTGCCCCACGGGCACCGGCCCACAGGCCGGAAAAGCAGCTCCTTCTGCAAATATCGCAAGATGTAGTGGCGATTCGTTGGCGGACCACTTCATATGGCCGGGGCGTGAATGTAGCGGGCGTGCAGGAGGCGTCAAGCGGTTTTTGTGAGGAACCGATTTGGTCCGAGAAAGAGACGATCCGTGTTCGTCTGGAAGGGCCTGGCGACCCCGGCGAGAGGTCTGTCGTCGCCGCAGAGGCGGCGGCCCTTCCGAGGGGTTGGTGGCTCCCCAGCTCCGCGGCGAGAGGTTTTCGCATGCCGCCGAGGATCGATTAGACTGCGGTGGTGTCGTCCCCAAAGCCCACACCACTGGATTCGCTTCGCGAACGGCTCCGCGCTGTCAGCCTGCGGTGCACTGCTGCTCGCCTGACGGTGCTGCAGCATCTCGTCGACAACAGCGGTCCCAAGACACATGCCGAGGTGTCTGACGCCCTCGCCGACAAAGGCTTTGATCGTGCCACGATCTACCGCAACCTCACCGAGCTGACCGAGGCCGGGCTCGTGTCGCGAGTCGAGCTCGGGGATCACGTCTGGCGATTTGAGCTGCGGGGAAAGGATGCCGCCGGTCGGCATGAGGAGAGCCACCCGCACTTTGTCTGCACGAGCTGCGGCGAGGTGTCGTGCCTCGATGATGTGACCGTGGCGATCACGCCCAAGGTGGCTGCCGCCGCGAAGGCGTCGACGCCGGTCCGCCAGAGCAAGAAAGCCGCCGCCAAAGGCTCGACATCACCCTCGGCACGGGCACGTCGAAAGAGCGTCAGCGAGATCCCTCAGGTGACCGAAGTGCTGCTGAAGGGCCGCTGCGGCAACTGCGAGGAGCGTTGAGTCGATCATGCGAGTTCCCCTGACGGCTGCCGAGGTGGCATCCCGGCTCGACCATGCGGTGCTCAAGCCACAGGCCACGGAGGCCGACCTGGCCGCTGCGGTGGCCATGTGTCGCAGCCGAGGCGTGGGCTGCCTCTGCGTGCGGCCGGTGGACGTTGCGGCTGCCGCTAGGCAGCTCGCCGGAAGCGGCGTTGTGGTGGCGAGCGTGGTCGGCTTTCCGCACGGCAGCCACCGCGCCGACGTGAAGGCCCTTGAGGCGGCCCGGGCGATTGCCGACGGAGCCCGTGAGCTCGACATGGTGATGAATGTGGGGGCCTTTCTCTCCGGCCACACGGGCCTTGTGCGGGCTGATATCGCCGCAGTCGTCGCGGAGGCGAAGATGGCCGACGAGCCTGTGCTCGTGAAGGTGATTCTTGAGACCTGCCTGCTGTCGCTCGATCAGGTGGCGGAGGCGTCGCTGCTTGCCGAAGAGGCTGGTGCCGATTACGTGAAAACCTCCACGGGCTTTGCTGCCCAGGGAGCGACGCCTGAGGCGGTGGTCACCATGCTCGAGACGGTCGGGGGCAGGCTTGGGGTGAAGGCCTCAGGCGGCATCCGCAGCTGGACGGAAGCCGTGCGGTATCTCGAGATGGGCTGCGGTCGGATTGGCGTTGGCGATGCCGCGACGATTCTTGACGGAGCAACGGCGGCGGTGCAGCAGCCTTCTTCCGAGGCCTACTGAGCAGGGAACTCTCCTGAGCAGGGTCACATGGTGCCTGCCACAGCCCGCCGTGATGGCAGCCTCACGTTGCCCGTTCCGCAACCGGGCCTGCGGTGTGGCGGAGGTGCCGCGGGCGGATCACCTGGGTGGCCCAGCCGAGCCGTTCCAGCAG
>CALCGM010000528.1 GCA_937900985.1 uncultured Planctomycetaceae bacterium
CGCAAGCGGGACGGGTCCTTGGGCCGCGGAGCGGCCTCGGCGAAGCCGAGGTGCCTGTGGCACCCAAAGACCCGTCCCGTTCAATACGCTTGGCACCCAAAGACCCGTCCCGTTCAATACGCTCGGCACCCAAAGACCCGTCTCGTTCAATAGACTTGGTCTCCCACGCGTTCCTTTTCCTCAAGGCGTTGTTTCATGCACACCCTCCTCAAGGCCACCGCCCGCTTCCTGTCAGTCGTGGCAATGGCAGCGTCGAACATCGCAGCTGCCGCCGACACCACCTCCCCCACGTATGACCTCGTTGTCTACGGTGGCACCTCAGGCGGCATCGTGGCGGCGATCCAGGCTCGTGCGATGGGGAAGACGGCCGTGCTGATCGAGCCGAGCGGGCATGTCGGTGGCCTGACCGCCGGCGGCCTCGGCGCCACCGACATTGGCAACAAGTCTGCGATCGGCGGGCTCTCGCGAGAGTTCTACCGTCGCATTGCCGAGCACTACGCGAGCGACGACGCCTGGGTGCACCAGCAGCGGGAGAGTTATCAGAGCGGCCGCGGCTCCGGCGACAGCGGTGCCAAGGAGATGTGGACCTTCGAGCCGCATGTGGCCGAGCGGGTGTATCTCAACTGGCTCTCCGAGGCTGGCGTTGCGCTCGTGCTCAACGAGCGACTGCTTCGCGACGGCAGTGGCGTGGAGAAAACCGCCGCCCACATCACCGCGATCACCTGCGACAGCGGTCGCCGCTTCGCCGGCCACATGTTTCTCGATGCCACCTACGAGGGCGACCTGCTCGCCGAGGCCGGCGTCTCGTTTCACGTCGGCCGCGAGGCCGAAAGCGTCTATGGCGAATCGCTCAACGGCATCCGCGTCGCCCGCGCTCTCAAGCATCAGTTTTCCCACGACGTCGATCCCTACGTCGTGCCCGGCGATCCGGCCAGCGGCCTGCTTCCCCTGATCTCGCCCGAGCCCCCCGGCTCCGACGGCGACGGCGACAGCCGCGTGCAGGCCTACAACTTTCGTATGTGCACCACCGACGTGCCAGAGAACCGCCACGCGTGGCCCAAGCCAGCGGGCTACGACGAGGCGGAGTTTGAACTGCTGTTTCGCAACTTCGAGGCCGGCGATCGTCGAATCCCCTGGAACCCAGTGTGGATGCCCAATCGCAAGACCGACACCAACAACAACTTCGCGATCAGCACCGACTACATCGGCGGCAACGTGGGATACATCGAGGCGAGTAACGACCATCGCGAGCGGATCATCGCCGACCACCGCCGCTACCAGCAGGGCCTGATGTGGACGCTCGCCAACCACCCGCGGGTTCCCCAAGAGGTCCAGCAGCATTTCCAGCGGCTCGGCCTGGCCAAGGATGAGTTTGTCGACAACGACAACTGGCCCCACCAGCTCTACGTCCGTGAGGGCCGGCGGATGGTCTCCGACTACGTGATGACCCAGGCCGACTGCCAGTGGGCCCGCAAGGCCGACGATGCGGTCGGGCTAGCCGCCTACAACATGGACTCCCACAACTGTCAGCGGTATGTCACCGCCGACGGCGTGGTCCGCAACGAAGGCGATGTGCAGGTGGGCGTAAAGCCCTATCCGATCAGCTACCGCAGCATCCGGCCCCGGCGCGAGGAGTGTGACAACCTGCTCGTGCCCGTCTGCCTGGCAGCCTCCCACATCGCCTATGGCTCGATCCGCATGGAGCCGGTGTTTATGGTGCTCGGCCAGTCGGCCGCAACGGCAGCGGCCTTGGCGATCGACGGCGGCATGAGCGTGCAGGAGGTTTCCTACGCCGCGCTGCGGGAGCGGCTCCTTGCCGACGGCCAGGCCCTCGCCTGGGCAGGCAGCGGCAAAGATCCGGCAAGCCTCGACGGCATCGTGATCGACAACACCGCCGCCACCACAACCGGCAGCTGGAACTCAAGCAGCTCCATCAGCGGCTTTATCCTCTACGACTACCTTCACGATGACAACGAGGGGAAAGGCACCAAGACCGTTGCGTATTCCACCAGGCTGCCCACGGCAGGAACCTATGAGATTCGCCTCTGGGCCACCGCCAGCGGCAACCGAGCCACGAATGTTCCCGTGACCGTGCAGCTCCCCTCAGGCACTCAGCGGAAGCTGGTCAACCAGCAGCAGGGGCCCGTAGAAACTGGCTTTGTCAGCCTGGGCATGTTTGCCTGCCCAGCCGACGAAACCATCACGGTCTCCATCTCCACCGCCGGCACCGATGGCTACGTCGTTGCCGATGCCGTGCAGTTCATACCGTTTGAATAAAAAACCGGGCAGGCCGTCGTGGACAGCCTGCCCGGTTGAAAACTCGTCCGCACACGCACGCGATGCGCGGTTACTCCTCGATCCGCTTGAGAGCCTGGAGGGCGGCGAGCGCCTTCTCCGTGCCGCCCAGCGACGCGGCGGCCTTCTTGGCGGCGAGGAGCTCATCGAGGGAAACTGCCGAACTGGCAGCGGGCTTGGCAGCGCGGACGGCGCCGGCGGCCTTCGGGGCCCCCTTCTTGGCACCCTTCTTCTTGCGGAGGGGCCGGAAACCCATCTTCTTCAGCACGATGCTCACCTGGGCGGGGGCAACCTTCACGCCCT
>CALCGM010000529.1 GCA_937900985.1 uncultured Planctomycetaceae bacterium
GGCAGGCGGTGGTCGACAGGCCCATCGAGGTTTTCGCCGAAGCCGACCCATCGCCCCTCCTGCAGGGCCCGGCGGTTGACCGCAAAGCCGACCTCGCCAAAGGCCAGCGACAGCCGGCCAGGCCGCTGCGAGGCGATCGCTGTGAGGCAGACATCGACGAGTTTCTGCTCAAGCTCGTGCTCATAGCGAGCGAGTCGCTCCGCCGACGCGGCGGGAAGATCGGGAATGATGTTAGGGGCGAAGCCGCGAAGCCAGGGGGCGGAGTGTGAGTGGGTTGCCAGGATGGCAAACCGCTCCCTGGGGACGGCGTGCTGCTCTGCCAGCCGGCCATACACCCGCTCAGCAAGCGACTGCGGGATGCCGCAGTTGTCGACCGAGATCAGCACCGCGGCCAGAGCATCGGCAGGACCAATCGCCAAGGCCCTCGCGTGGATCGCAGCTGCCACCCCTTCGGCATCCGTGCCCCTGGCTGCATACCCGGTCAGCCGCGTCGGGTAGTTCGGCGTGATATCGACCACCGCAGCCCCGATCGGCACGAGCGGTCGTTTTCCAGCCGACTCACGGCGGTTCGCTGAGACCGCGTCGACGCCTTTTTCGCCATTCGACGCAAGGGTGGTTCGCTGGTGAGACGCGTCATGCGGAGACACGGCCTCTGCGGAATCGCCGCACGGGCTCTCCGCCAACCCGACAGCCGCAGCCCAGCTCGTCAGCAGCAGCGTTGCCCAGAATGCCTTGGGCGTGATCATGCTCTGGCCCTCCCGTGGGGTGTCGAAACCGCTGTCTCGTCTTTGCTCCGCCAGGGTATCCCAGCTCGCTCCCGCTGTGCCAACCGAGGGGGCTCACCGCGGCCTTGACGAAACCAGAGGCGAATCTTATACCCGCTAATGGGGAACGACTGCCCGTGATTCAGCCACTGTGGCGATCAACACGCGGCCACCTTTGACATTCGGAGTTTTGGTTTCTGCGCCTGCTTCGGTTCCCTGCGAGCGCGTGACTCTACGTGCGTCTTCTTTTTTCAGTTTTTTGATGTCGGTCGCGGGAGCGGTGTGCCCGCTCGCGAGCGATGCCCCTGGGAAAGATCCCATTCCGCGCCGCCGTTCTGGCTTCATGCTGCCAAACGGTGGGCAGTTGACGGCCCGGGCACGAGCTGCCTAGTCCACGACCACCGAAATCCTACCGCACACGGTTTTTCCGTCAGTTGTCTGTTCCTTGGAGATTCTCATCTTCAGATCCATCCCTTCGCAGGAGGTTGCGTTATGAAACGTCGTTCTGGCTTCACACTCGTGGAGCTTCTCGTTGTGATTGCCATCATTGGCGTCTTGGTTGGGCTTCTCTTGCCTGCGGTGCAGTCGGCACGTGAAGCCGCTCGCCGCTCCAGCTGCTCCAACAACCTCAAGCAGGTTGGCCTGGCGGTGCAGAACTACCACGACACCAAGAACCGCTTCCCTGAAGGACGCATTCGCAGCGAAGCCAAAAACACGGGCGCCCCGTGGAACACGGAGAACATCAGCTGGATGGCTCGCATCCTCCCCTACATGGAGGAGCAGTCTCTCTACAACTCCATCGACTTCGAACTCAGCCCCGGCTGGAGTGGCGTCAACAACGCCGTGATGAAGAACAAGGTGGCGACCTACCGCTGCCCTTCTGACGCAGGCAATGGCAGCGTTGCCTGGGTCGCTCCCGGCGGCACGAAGGTCCGTGGCGGTGTGCCCGACGTAAACCGTTTTGGCCAGGGCCAGACCAACTACCTGGCCAACGGTGGCGACTCCTTTCAGCTCGGCACCCGCGCTCGTGACAACCTCTCACGGGGCGTGGTGTTTAGCCATCGCGTCCGCGTCAGCGAGCCGACCGGTCCGGGCAAGTTTGACATGGCCAGCTGCACCGACGGCACGTCGAAGACGATCTGGGCGAGCGAGGTCGTGATCGGCCACCCGATTCTCGACAAGAACTCCGCCTACCGAGCCTTCAGCGGCATCGCCAACGCCACGCCAGCCGACAACGGCTGCGGCACGGGCACGCCAACGACGAACGGTCGCAAGCAGATCGGCGCCAGCTGGTTTGAGGGCTACATGGCTCAGCACATTGCGTTCACCACGCTGATGACGCCCAACGCGAAGCTGTTCGACTGCTCGATGAACTCCAACGACATGGCCCACGGCTCCCGGAGCAAGCATCCGGGGCTCGTGCAGTGCGTGGCCGTTGACGGTTCGGTGCACGCGGTCACCGACGACATCGACTGGGCCACCTGGAGAAACCTCGGCTGCAAAGACGACGGCTTCCCCGTGAGCTTCAAGTAAGACGTTTCGTCCGTTTTTTCCCGCCCCATGCGAGGCCGGCCTGCCCGGCCTCGCATGGCTGCGTGGACCAACCCACGAAAAAAGGGTTGACGCCCCGG
>CALCGM010000530.1 GCA_937900985.1 uncultured Planctomycetaceae bacterium
CAAGCCCCTGTTCGGCTGCCATCTGCTCGACGAGCTGCTGCACCTGCTGGCGAAGCCGGTCAAGATCGCCAAAGGCCGCGTTGGCTCCCTCCTCGTCGGCCATGCGGCCAAGCGCGTCCATGTCGATCAGGGCGACCTTCCCGTTCTTCGCCGCCTCCTCAAGCTGCCGCAGCAGATCCTCGATCTGCTCAAGCTCCTGCTTCACCTCCACCGCCAGCGGCACGCTCATCCGCTCCCGCCCGGAAAAACTCCAGCGGGCAGCCAGCTCGTCGACTTCATAGACCGTTGCCAGCCGCTCCATCAGCCGCACGAGCTGCCCAGCAAACGGCGACCGCTCGTCGTCTTGGGCATACCACAGCCGCTCCAGCCGCCGCAGCTGCTCCTCGGAAACCGCCCGCTCAAACGCCTCGCGATGCCGCGCCGGCGGACGGGCCTCGCGGGCCTCGCCATGAAACTGCTGCCGTGCGGCCCGCTGGGCGGCATCGGTTTCATACCGCTGGAGCAGCTTCCGCTTCCGCTCCTCAAGCATCTGCCGCAGAGCGGAGAGCGAAGGGCCGAGACCGCGGATCTGCTCCGGATCGAGGACCACGGCCTCGGCGAGCTGCTCGTCGGTCAGCTCATCAAGGTCGCCAAAGGTGAGGGCGTGCTCCATCACCGACCCGAGCATGTCGCTGCTGGTCGGCCGTGGCGGCGGGATCCGCACCGGGTCGTACTTCTGATAGGCATGAACGATGCCGCCGAGTGTGTCGCGACGTGGCATGGTGGGGCCGCCTCGGGTTCAAAGCCCACCGGTGCCGTTGCCACCGGTGTCGTAGATGGTGCGTCCATGCCGCTCGCTGCGTGAGATCCGCTCGGTTGCGTAGAGCCCAGCGAGCACAAACTCCACACAGGAGGCATGCACGGCGGCATCGGCCGATGCGTTGACCTCAAAGGCCCGTTCCCAGAGCTCGGGCACATCTTCCACGATCCGTCGGTAGGCGTCGGAAGGCAGCATATCGCTGACCTCCACCTTCACGCCCTGGGCGAACCCCTGCACGATCTCCTCGAGCCCATGCCGGTCGACATACTCCTCAAAGACCTCCCGGATCGCCTCGGCGACGACCGCGTCGAGCACCTGCCGCTCGCTCATTTGATGGCTGCCCATCAGGTCGAGTTCGAGCTTGCCCAGGCTCGATGTGGCGAGATGACCGAGGTCGCTGATCCGTGGCACCGCCGGCCTCTCACCGAGCCGCACACCGCGATGCCGGGCGCTCGCCACCACCGTGCGGTAGTTGGCAATGGAAAACCGGGCGCTGACTCCCGACTGCTGATCGATGTATGGGCTGTTTCGCGCCGCGATCGTGACCTGCTCGAGGATCTGCTCCATGAAAGGCGGCATTGCCACGGGCCACGCGCCATCAAGATCGACCGCAGCCTCCTGCCGGGTGACCTCGATGCCCCGGGCACGATCCTTGGGGTAGTGCGTGTGGATCACGCCGCCGATGCGGTCTTTGAGCTGAGGGATCACCTTCCCGGAGCGGTTGTAGGTCGATGGATTGGCTGAAAACAGGAGCATCACATCGATGTCAAACTTCACGGGATACCCGCGGATCTGCACGTCCCGCTCTTCGAGAATGTTGAACATCCCCACCTGCACGAGCTCATCGAGCTCCGGCAGCTCGTTCATCGCAAAGATGCCGCGGTGCATCCGAGGAATCAGCCCCAGGTGCAGGGCTTCCTCGCTCGCCATGCTCACGCCGCCAGCCAGCTTGGCCGGGTCGATTTCGCCAATGATGTCGGCAAACTTCGTGCCCGGGGCGAGCCGTTCGGCATACCGCTCGTCGCGATGCCACCAGGCAACTGGGATCTCCTCCGGCGGCCGTGAGGCCACCAGCCGTCGACCCGCGGACGTGATCGGGTTTTCGGGGTCGTCGTGCAGGGGAATCGCCGGATCATCAAGAAACGGCAGCCACTCGTCGAGAAACCGCACAAGCAGCCGCATCAGCCGGCTCTTCGCCTGCCCCTTCTCGCCGAGAAAGAGCAGGTCGTGGCCCGCCAGCAAAGCGATGTTGATCTCCGGAATCACCGTGTCGTCGTAGCCGACGATCCCAGGAAACAGCTCTTCGTCGCTCGCCAGCATCCGCAGAAAGTTGTCGCGGACCTCCTGCTTCACCGTACGGCTCTTCCAGCCGCTCGCGCGGAGCTCCGCAAGGGTTGTCGGCAGGGCAGGGGGGCTCGTGATCGACATGCGGGGCATCCTCGCGTGCAAAGGGCTCTCGCTGATTGTAGGCCACTGGCCACGAAGGCACTCTCCCAGAGCCGGACTCCACTTCTTTGTCAGTGAAGGGGTGGAAGACCGCCCGCGGGCGGTCCGGCTCGGCGGGCGGCAAAAGTCTCGTCGCAGGGCCAGGATAGG
>CALCGM010000531.1 GCA_937900985.1 uncultured Planctomycetaceae bacterium
CTGCCGAGCTTGGACCATCCGCCCGCGGTCTTCCCAGCCCTCCGCCATCTAGCGTCCGCGGGAGGCGAGTCTTTGCTTTTCGTGGTCGAGGCGGCGGCGGTTGTAGGCGGCGATGACTTCCTTGCGACGGAGCACGCCGAGGAGTTTGCCCTGGTCTTCGGGGTCGACGACGGGGAGTTCATCGACGTTGAGAGAGGTGAACTTGCCGAGGGCGGTGTTGAGGTCGTCGTCGGGCAGGACGGTGACCACGCGGCTCTTCATCACGTCACGGGCGTTGGCAATCTTCCAGATCGTGTCGTCGTAGAGATAGCCGCGGACGTCTTCGGAGGAGAAGATGCCGATCATGCTGCCGGCGTCGTCGACCACCGGAAAGTATCGCTGAGTGCTTTCCGCGAGGGCGTGCACAATCCCTTCGAGGGTGGTGCCTTCATGAATCAGCCGCAGGTGGCGGTCCTTGCGGTAGACGTCTTCCACAGAGATGCCCTCGAGCACATCGACGAAGAAGTCGCCGCGGTGGGCCGGCGAGTCGAGGCGGGTGGGCACCTGCTTCTCGTAGAGCGTCCAGCGTCGGCCGAGGAGAAACGTGAGCGTGGAAACCCACAGCGTTGGCAGCAGCAGGGCATAGCCGCCGGTCATCTCGCTGACCATCAGCACCGTCGAGAGGGGCGCGCGGGCGCAGCCTGAGAAGAAGCCTGCCATGCCGACGACCGCAAAGGCCTGCGGCTGCCGCACGAGCTCGGGCCACCACTCGTGGAAGATCTGCCCCATGGCGGAGCCGAGGCAGCCGCCGATCACCATCGACGGGCCGAACACGCCGCCGGAGCCGCCCGAACTGATCGTCAGGCTCGTGGTGAGGATCTTCAGCAATGCCACCGTCACCAGCAGGGGCACCGCCACGCTCACCGAGGTGCCGAGGCTCTTCTGCAGCGTGCCGTAGCCACTGCCGAGCACGGAGAGGGCATCGGGATTGTTGCCAAAAACCTGGTAGATGCCGAGGCCGACCAGGCCTGTGAGCGTGGCACCGATCATCGGCTTGACGTGGGGCGGCAGCGGAATCCGCTTGAAGAGGGCGTGCATGCCGTAAAACGTGCGGATGTAGAGCACGCCAGCGAGCACGAGCACAATCGCCATCGCCCCGTAGGGCAGCAGCTCGAGGGGCGAGCCGATCTCGTAGGCGATCGGCTTGCCAAACAGTGGCGTAAACCGCAGCGACGGCGGGAGCCACAGGCAGAACACCGAGTAGGCGACCGTCGACGAGATCGCCGCGGGCACGATCGCATCGCTCTCGAGGTCGGCATCGCGGTAGAGAATCTCGCCGGCAAACACGGCCCCGGCCAGCGGGGCTCGGAAGATCGCGCCCACGCCCGCGCCCATGCCGGCGGCCAGCAGCAGCCGACGGTCGCGAGGAGGCAGCCGCAGCAGCCCTCCGAGAAATGAGCCAAAGCCTGCCCCGATCTGGGCGATGGGCCCTTCACGGCCTGCCGAGCCCCCTGTGCCGAGGGTGATCGCCGAGGCCAGCGTTTTGACCAGTGGGGTGCGGGCCCGGATCTCGCCCCGCTTGTTGTGGAAGGCGTCGATCGCGGCGTCGGTGCCGTGGCCTTCGGCTTCGGGGGCGAGCGAGTAGACGAGCACGCCGGAGGCCAGGCCGCCAGCGGCCATCACCGCCAACAGCACCCAGGGCCGCAGATCGCCCTCACTGTGCGGAAAGATTGCCCCTTCGGCTTCCGCCTCGCCGGGCTGCAGGTGGGCCATCTCCACCAGCGTGTAGTGCTGCACCACCTGGCCCACGAGGTGGAACGCGATGCCACCAATACCGGCCACCAGGCCGATCAGCGCGGAGAGGATGAACCACTTGCCGGTGGATTCAAGATCGAACTGCCGGATCGCGGAGGCGAGGTAGTTCAAGGAAACCGAGGTCTGTTCCGGAGAATCGAGAACGCTGCGGCAACGTGCCGCCTGAGATCTGGGAGCATACCACACCAGGCTCTGGCCTGGCTGTCAGCCTCCGGTTGGCCTGCTCAAAACTCCGGACGGTGGCTCTTGGCGGCCCCTTTCACCCCCATCGACAGGCTCTTGAGCGTCAGCACCGAGCCCACCGACATCAGCGCCAGCCCCAGCCAGTTTGGTGGCTCCACCACTTTGCGGGCGGCGACATCGGGCCAGGCCGCGATGGTGCGTTCGGGAACATTTCCCATCTGGGCGGCAATAAACCGGCTCGACCCTTCGCTGAGGGTGAACGACTGAATCAGTCGAAACTGCACGCCCAGAAAAAACAGCACCAGCCCGACGAGCAGGAGATGACTGCGTTTGAGTTGCACGGCACTTGCCCCTTGCGAGCCCTCCGCAGCCTCTGCGGGAGCGATGTCCATCAACGGCCGACGAAACACGCCTTCAGAAAGAAAATCGGATGGCCGCCGGGGCTGATTGCAGCATTCCCCTCGTGAGACGGTTTTTAGCGATCGTTCCAGTTGGGGCTTGGCTGGCTGGGAGGGCTGGGGAAGCCGGCGGCGACTGTTCCGAAAAATCCTGCGGAAACGGTTGTGACGATGCCGAAGAACCTTTCCGTATGACCCACCTGTAGGTGTGGGGGCAGTAACAGGGGTGCCGTGCGAGACAGCCATGCGTCAACCAACTCGATATCGCGGGTTCGCCACGTTTTCGCCTTCTCAGGCAGCCGGGAGGCAGCGACAGCAGCGTCGTTTCACACGACTGTGTGCCGCGCTCATGCCGTCGCTTTCCCGGGCCACGGGAATGGCGCTCACCGCCGCCGCGCTCGGCGGCCTTGCTGGGGACCTGGCTTCCGCCCAGGTGCCGGAGGCATCGACGGATCCGCTGCCAGCGAGTGTGATAGCGGAGCCGCAGACGGCTGACACGGCGATGCCGGTTCCCTTCCCGGAAGCGGTTGCTCCGGCGGCAGGCTCTGCCCTCCAAGACGGCAGCCTGTCATTTGAGGAGATGGGCGACGAGCCTGCGGTTGACGCCAACACGGTCATCGACCCGGAAACGGGCGAGTCCATTCAGGGCGATGATGCCTTTCTCGATATGGAGATGCAGGAGCTCGACGCGGCGGTCGACGCGGCCGACCTGCTGAATGTCTCCGCAAAGCCGGCTGACTGGATGCTCGACGAGTCGATGCTCGAAGAGATGCCCTATCCGGCGAGCTCTGGCAGCTGGTTCAACGATGGCCGCTGGTATGCCTCCGGTGAGTCGCTCTGGCTCGACCGCAGCCGGGCCTATCGCCGCACGATCGCGATCGACACCGCGTTGCTGCCGCCCCCGCCGTATGATCCGAGCAACATCGACGACTATCCGTTGCGTTACACCACGGTGGCCAAGCCGTTCAACGTGGCTCCCGGGGCGAGGGCGACGATCGGCCGCTACTTCGGCCGTGACTACCTCAACCGCGATCGCTCGTTTGAGTTCACCTACTACGGTGGCATGACCTACGAGCAGACCGACGGCTGGAATGCCCTGGGCGACTCCGCTGGCGACAACACGCTCGTCACACCGTTGGCTCTGCGGGTGCCTGGCTACAACGGGGCTGGCTTCTACACCACGTCCTTCAACTCCGACTTCAACAGCTATGAATGGAACTTCAAGCTCCGCCGTCGGCTTGGCCGCGACAAGATGGTGATGATGCCCAATGGCGACTGGTCGAAGCACTCGGAGCGGGCCTTCCTGCCGGCAGGCTTTGTCGGCATCCGCCTGGCCAACGTCAACGAAGACTTCTTCTGGCAGAGCGGCCGCCAGGGAGTCGACTTCTCTCAGTTTGGTGGCCTCTACGAGGTGCACACCGAGAACTGGCTGCTGGGCATGAACTTCGGCGGTGAGCTGATCAGCCAGAACGAGTTTTTCTGGTGGGGCATTCGCGGCCGGGCCGCTCCCTGCCTCTCGTTTGCCTCCGAGACGCAGAGCAACCTCAGCAACAACACGATCGATCCCAACTATGCTGAGGGCTCGCAGAACTGGACCGCCAGCGACACGCTCACCGGCCCGGCGTTTCTTGGCGATCTCTCGCTGATGGCAGGCTTCAACCTCACGCCCAACTTCTCGTTTAAGGCGGGCTACGAGTTTCTCTGGGTGGCGGGCATCGCCACCGCCACCCGCCAGTTCAACCTCGACCAGCGGCGGCAGGATCCGATCGACGCCGGCGGCCAGACCTTCTTTCAGGGCCTCTCCTTCGGCTTCGAAGGCACCTGGTAGGCAATGGGCTGATGCGATGCGGCCGCTACTCGGGGGCCGCAACGACGACGGCCGCCGCCTGGCCGGTGGAGGAGAGGTTGACCTTCATCGCCGTCGGCGGCCGGCCCGCCAGTGGGCTGCCGTGCACGACGTTCACCGGGCAGGCCGGGTCGGGCTTTTCGTAGTTGAGCGTGGCGGGCACCACCCCCTCGGCGAGGCCGAGCACGCTCGCCACCAGCTCCACGGTGCCACCGCCGGCCCCGAGGTGGCCGAAGGAGGCCTTGGGAGCGGTGACGGGCACGTTGCCCAGTTCGGCAGCAATCGCCGAGGCCTCCACGCGGTCCATGGCCACGGTGCTCAGACCATGGGCGTTGACGTGGCCGAGGTTTTTCGGCTCGAGTCCGGCCCGCATCAGACTGCCGCGGATCGCTGCCCGCAGGCCACTGCCGGTGAGCGGCTGCGTTCCACGGACCGGCTCATGCCGCGCGGTCACGGAGAGCAGCCGGGCGTGAATCCGGGCACCACGGCTGAGGGCGTGGTCGAGCGACTCCAGCACGATGGCTCCGGAGCCCTCCCCGTTGACCATGCCGTCGTGGTCCTGATCGAAAGGCCGCGACGCCCGCTGAGGGTCGTCGTTGCGGTGGGAGAGATCATGCTCGCAGCGGGCCACGATGGCCGTGGGATCGAGCCGGCAGCCGGTGCCCCCGGTGATCATCACATCCGCCCAGCCACGCTCGATCACGCTCGCGGCTTCAGCGATGGCCAGCAGGCTCGAAACGTCACCGAGCACAATCGAGTTGTTGGGACCGCGGGCATCGTGGGCGATGGCGATGTGGGAGGCGGTCATGTTGGGTAGCAGCTTCAACAGCCACAGCGGATAGATCTCCTCCATCGCCGCAGTGCCCCACTGCTCGAAGTTGAAGGAGCCTGAGGCCGCGCAGCGGCGATACGTACCCTCCAGGTCGTGCGGGTCGGCGTAGATCATGTCGCTGCCGAAGACGACACCAAATCGGTCTGGTGCCACACTTCCGGTGGAGAGCCCAGCATCAACCAGCGCCAGGTCTGCCGCGGCGAAGCCCATCTGGATCTCGCGGCTCATCACCTTCAGGCTCTTCCGCGGACGCACGTAGAGCTTGGGATCGAAGTCGAGGATCTGCCCGCCGAAGCGGACCTCAAGCGAGGCCGTGTCGAAGGCGGTGATCGGCCGAACGCCGCTGAGGCCCGCCTGCAGCTGCTCCCAGAAGGCCTCCCGTCCGATCCCCAAGGGGCTGACAACGCCAAGGCCGGTGATCACGATCTCGCGGGGCATGGGCTCGCAGGGTGTTGGATGGGAGGGCTCACAGGCTGCTCCGGGCCGGAGCGACGATGGCCCGTGCCCGGTGCACGGTAATACACGCCACTGCCGGCTGAAAGTGCAACGGCGAGGGGCTTCAGGAGGTATCGGAGATTTTGGCAACGCTCCGGTGGAAACCCGCGAGCCACCGGACAACCCGCACGGCAGACTCAACAGATCCGTGGCAGCAGCTCTCCCACCGGCATCGGCACGACGCGTCGGCCGCCGATCGCTGTTCGCGTCACCACCCGCCCCGGGTGGTCGGCGACCACCTGGCCAACCACGGCTGCCTGCCGGCCCTGCGGGTGGTCTCGCATCGCCTGCAGCACATCCTCCGCATGCGAGGCCGGCACAATCGCTACAAGCTTCCCCTCGTTGGCAATCTGCCAGACGTCGAGCCCGAGCAGCTCACAGCCAGCCGCCACCGACGCCGCGACCGGTACGGCCTGCTCGTCGATCTCAAGGCCGAGGCGGGCCTGGTCGGCGATCTCATTGAGGCAGGTGGCAAGCCCGCCTCGGGTCGGATCCCGCAGCAGCCGGGTGGCCGTGCAGCAGCGGAGGATGTCGGCCACCAGAGTGTGCAGGGCCGCGGTGTCGCTGGTGATGTCGGCCTCAAAGCCGAGATTCTCACGCACCTTCATGATTGCCATGCCGTGGTCGCCAATCGTGCCACTGACGAGCACGATGTCGCCGGCAGCGACATGGCGTGATGAAAGCGAGATGCCGGGGGGGACGTGGCCGATCCCGCTGGTGGTGATGTAGACACCGTCGCCATGCCCCCGCTCGACGACCTTGGTGTCGCCGGCCACGATCCGCACGCCTGCCTCCGCAGCGGCTGCCGCCATCCCCTGGGCAATCCGGGAGAGGTCGGCGATGGCCAGGCCCTCCTCGATCACAAACGACGCGGCCAGATACCGCGGCATCGCGGCCACCATGGCCAGGTCGTTGACGGTGCCGTTGACGGCGAGCTCACCGATCGAGCCGCCGGGAAAGAAGAGCGGCCGGACGACAAAGGCATCGGTCGTGAAGGCCAGCCGGCCGGCGGCAGGCTCCAGAACGGCAGCGTCCGCGAGGCCGTCGCTCGGCTGGCCAAACGCCTGAAGAAACACGCGCCGGATCAGCTCCTGGGTGAGCAGCCCGCCACCGCCATGGCCCATCAGCACGCGGCCTGTGGCGTGGCCGGCCGTGGCAGATGGGCAGGAACGTCCGGTTGGGCGAAGGCTGGAGTCGGGCGGGTCCATTTAGCGGCCTGCATGAAAGTAGGCAGCACAGGCGCCTTCGCTGGAAACCATCGTGCCGCCCAGCGGGGTCTGGGGCGTGCACTCCTTGCCAAACAGCGGGCAGTCGCAGGGCTTGAGCAGACCCCGCAGCACATCACCGCTGCGGCACGGAGACGGCTCTGGAGCGGCATGCGTGTCGGCCAGGCTGGCGGGAAACCGCAGCGACGCGTCGTAGTCGGCGTAGGCGGGGGCCAGCTGCCAGCCGCTGTGCGGAATCCATCCCAGGCCACGCCACTCCTGGTCGCAGAGCTCAAAGACCTCCTGAATCGTGGCTCGGGCCACAGGGTTGCCCTCGTCGGCGACCGCTCGCGGGTAGGCGTTGTCGACGCCGGTGCGTCCTTCCTCCAGGCTGAGCACAGCCCGCCGGATGCCCTCCAGGAGATCGACCGGCTCAAACCCGGTGACCACGATCGGAACGCCGTAGCGAGCGGCCAGCTCCGGGTAGTCGCCGGTTCCCATCACGCTCGCCACATGGCCGGCTGCCAGGAAGGCGTCGACCCGCGTGGCGGGATCGCGGAGGATCGCCTCGATCGCCGGGGGCACGAGCACCTGCGACACGAGCATCGAGAAGTTGGCCAGCCCACGGTGGTGGGCCAGCTTGACGGCCATGGCGTTGGCGGGGGCGGTCGTTTCAAAGCCGATGGCCAGGAAGACCACCTCCTTCGTGGGCTCGGCTTCAGCCAGCCGCACTGCATCGAGCGGCGAGTAGACGACCCGCACATCAGCCCCCCGGCCCTTGGCTGCCAGCAGGCTCTCCTCGCTGCCCGGCACCCGCAGCATGTCGCCGAACGAGCAGAGCATCGTCTCCGGCCGCAGGGCGATTTCGATGGCATGGTCGAGGAACGCCGCGGGCGTCACGCACACCGGACAGCCCGGCCCGTGGATCATCTCGATCGTTGGCGGCAGCAGCTGATCGAGACCGTGGTGGATCAGCGAATGCGTCTGCCCTCCGCAGACCTCCATGATCGACCAGGGACGCGTGGCCAGCTCCCCAATTTCGGCGAGCAGCCGGCGGGTGGTGTCGGCATCACGATACTCGCCGAGGTGTTTCATGCGGGCCCGGAACTCGTTGGGGGAGGACTGATCGGTTGCTCTGCTTCGATCTCGCGGATCTCGTCAAACGTGGCCAGGGTCTTGCGGGCCTCGGTCTCATCGACGGTGGCAATCGCAAACCCCACGTGCACCAGCGCGTAGTCGCCCACGCCTGCCTCGGGCACGTAGGCCAGGCAGACTTCCTTCACCACACCGCCGAAGTCGACGCGGCCCATCCGCATGCCCCGCTCGTCGTGGATCGAGGCAATCCGTCCGGGAATCGCAAGACACATCGCAGGCTCTCCGTGCAGGCACGGTCGGTTGCAGACTCCTTCTGAGTGTATGCCGGCGGAGCGGGGGGCGTTGGGCCAGCCCTCCGAGCGATGGCCCTTGTCAGTCGAATCGCGTGAACTGGTGCTCCAGCCGTGCCACCAGCTGGTTCGCTGTGGCCTCAACGGCCGCCGAGAGCGGCGCACCGTGGGCAAACGAGCCGCCCTCGATCAGAAAGCAGGTGAGCTGTGCCGGCTGCGGGCCGCCGAGGGCCCGCGCGAGGGCAATCGCCTGATCCCAGCGGACCGCATGAATGCTCACTGCAGCGGCGGATGCGTGGGCCGCGACACGGCTGAGAATCTCCTCGGCGGAGAGCTGATGGAGCCGCCCGGGTTGGCCGCGCTCGCGCTGGCGTGGGGCAGCGGCATCGATCAGCACCAGTTTCTCGGCGTCTCGCATCAGCAGCACGATCTCCAGGCCCGACGTGCCCGCGTCGACGCAGCGGACATGCGGCGGCAGCTGGCAGCGGGCGAGCCGCTGCACGACTTCGATGCCCACCGCGTCGTCGCCTCGCAGCGGGTTGCCGCAGCCGATCACGAGCGTTGCCAACGGCCGCGAAGGATCGCCCGCTATGATGGGCTGGGCGTCGTTTTCCGCAGGTCTGTCGTTCATGCACGAGCTTTCCATCGCGATGCGGATCGTGGAGATGGTTGAGGCTGAGGTGGCTGCTGCTGGCGGCGGCCGTGTGGAGGCTGTGCGGCTGAGGATCGGCCAGCTTGCCGGCGTGCACGAGGCGGCCCTGCGGTTTGCATTTGAGCAGGCTCGTGAGGGAAGCGTGGCGGAGCAGGCGACGCTTTGTATCACCGATCTGCCGGTGGCGGTCTTCTGCCCTCGCTGCGAGCGGGTGGCAGAGCTGCCACAGATCACGCCGCTGGCCTGCCCAGCCTGCCGGCAGCCCACGGGCGACATTCGCCAGGGGCAGGAGCTTGAGCTGGAGTCGATCGAACTGACAACAGAGGTGGAAACGTGAGTGTGCCCCAGACAGCCAGTGTTCCTGCCAGCCGGCCGCGGATTCTCGAGGTGCGGACAAAGATCCTCAAGAAGAACGATGAGCTCGCGCGTGCGATGCGGGCGGGCTTTGCCGCGGCGGGCGTGCGGGTGGTGAACCTCGTCTCAAGCCCAGGGGCCGGCAAGACCACCCTGCTCACGGAGACTCTGCGGCGGCTGCGGGATGGTGGCGCGGCAGTGGCCGCGATCGTGGGGGATCTCGAAACCGACAACGACGCCCGTCGGCTCGCTGCCAGCGGGGCTCCGGTGCGGCAGATCATGACCCACGGCCTCTGCCATCTCGAGGCTGACATGGTGCAGGCGGAGCTTGCTGCCTGGGAAGCCGAGGGCTGTGCCACGTCCCGCCTGCAGACGCTCTTCATTGAGAACGTTGGCAATCTCGTCTGCCCGACGAGCTGGGACCTCGGCGAGTCGTTGCGGGTGGTGCTGATGAGCGTCACCGAAGGGGAAGACAAGCCGCTGAAGTATCCGGGCCTCTTCAACACCGCCGACCTCGTGGTGATCACCAAGATCGACCTGGC
>CALCGM010000532.1 GCA_937900985.1 uncultured Planctomycetaceae bacterium
CAAGCGGGACGGGTCCACGGGCCGCGGAGCGGCCTCGGCGGAGCCGAGGGGCCTTCGGCCCCCGCGGACCCGTCCCGTTCAATCCGCATCAGCTGATCAGCAGGGCTTCAATTTCGCTGCGGTGGGGAGCGGAGCTTTGGGCGCCGGGGCGGGTGACGGCGATGGCAGCGGCGGCGGTGGCGAAGCTGGCGGCGTCGGGAAGGCTCTGCCCTTCAGCGAGGGCGACGGCGAGGGCTCCGTTGAAGACGTCGCCGGCGGCCACGGTGTCGACGGCGGCGACGGGCCGGCTTGGTATGTGGCGGGGCTCTGCAGCTGAGGCGGCGTCGAGCACAACGCAGCCGTCGCTGCCGAGGGTGATGATCGCGGCGGCGGCGCCGCGGGCGATGAGCTGGCTCGCGGCGGCAGCGGCGGTGTCTTGGTTCTTGACATCGTGGCCGGTGAGCAGGCCCGCCTCAGACTCGTTTGGGGTGATCAGGTGGAGCCTGGCAAGCAGGTCGTCGTCGAGCGGGCATGCGGGGGCCGGATTGAGGATCACCGGCCGCCCTGCTCCGCTGGCGATCTCGACGACCCTGCGAACCGCTGGCAGCGGGATCTCCAGCTGCACGATCACCATGTCGGCAGCGGCAATCGCGTCGGCAGCGGCGTCGATGTCGGCGGGCGTGAGCAGGCTGTTGGCCCCGGAGGCGACAGCGATCGAGTTTTCACCCTGAGCGTCGATCAGGATCACGGCCACGCCGGAGGCCACGCCGGCTGCGCGGCGCACATGGTCGGTGACAATGCCCTCAGCCTCATAGCTGCGGATGGCCGCCTCGCCAAAATCGTCGTCACCGACCTTGGCCACAAACGTCACATGTCCACCGGCGCGGGCTGCCGCCACTGCCTGGTTGGCGCCTTTGCCACCACCAACCTGCGAGAACGCGCCGCCGAGCACCGTTTCGCCCGGCTTCGGCAGCACGGCGGTCCGCATCACCAGATCGGTGTTGGCGCTCCCCACGACGACGATTCGCGGGCCTTCAGCTGAACTGCGGGTGGACATGGCGAGGCCTCGAGCGGAAAAATCATTCGGCGGCTTCAGCCACGGCGGCCAGCTCTGCCAGGTCGTCTGGCGAGGAGGCAGGATCAAACCCAGTCGCAGCCTCGATGCCGAGTAGCGCCCTGTGTCGGGCGTCGAGTGTGTGGCGGAGTGTGGCATCCTGCGTGGCCACATACACCCCCACGACATGAATCGTGTCGCGGATCAGCACGGTGCCATCGCGAACATCAGCGGTCACGTCGTGTGTGCCGTCGGCATCGACGCGAAAGATGTGCCCAGCGTCTTGAAGCCAGCCTGGCACGGTGAAGGCAAGCTCTGCGTCCCGGGGCGTGAAGCGAAACACGTTCTGCTCGCTGTCGATCGTGTAGGCGAGGTCGTGGGCGGCGAGCACCGCAGCCTGCGGGCTGGCGAGCACGGTGAGGTCCCAGGAAGGATCGCCCGGCTCGCCGATCCGCTCGTGGGAGCTCAGCGACGCGGACAGCAGCAGCTCTGCGAGCATCGTCGCCTCGCGGTTGACGCGGGTGATCGGCTCGATCAGATCCGGGAAGGCAACGAGGCTCTTGAGGCTGAGATTAAACCAGTAGAGTGAGTGCACACCGTTGCCCAGCCCATGCCAGGCCTGGCTGCGGAGCTCGTCGGGCGTGGGCGACGCACGGCGAGGGTTCCAGGGTCCGCCCCAGCCATCGTGGGCTCCCTGCGACCAGATCGCGATCGGGGCTGGCCGCCAGTGGTGGGCAAGGCTGCGGGTCATGTCGCCAATCGTCTCCAGGGGCGCTCCCCAGCGGATCGATTCGCCGCCCCAGCGGTCATAGCCCCGCCAGTTGTCCGCCGCGGGCGCGGTCACGCGATACGCGTCGTAGTGGGCGAAGTCGGAGAGGCCCGCATAGTGGCACCAGTTTCGCTCCTCGCTGAAGGTCACTGACGTCGGCAGCCTGGTGGGCTGATACGGAGCGAGCCGTTCCCACACCTCCTGCGGCGGCACCGGTCGGCCACCCCCATACTGCGGCTCACCGATGAACTCAACGGCATGGATCGTGGGCAGCATCTCGTCGGTGTCGTAGCGGGCGGTGTCGCCGAGCCGGTTGAACCGTTTGAGCGGATAGGCCGCGTAGAGGTCGGGGGTGTCGGTGTAGCCGGCCACTTCTTCGATCTGCCCGGTGTTGATGTGCATGCGGCGAAGGGTCTTGAGGTAGGGCAGGCTCGTCAGACTGTTGCCCTCGGCGAGCCTGCTCGCCACCCAGCCACCGCTGATGTCAAACGCCTCCGGCCTGATGCGGACGCGGGCCCCCACGGAATGCCGCCCGCCCTCGTCGTCGGCCAGCACAACCTCCAGCACCGCGTAGCCGAGCGGGAGGGGCTCTCCATCGATGACCACGATGCCCGCCTCACCGGCCCCGATCGCGCCCTCGGCAGGCATCCGCTGCACACGAGCGATTCCCGCAGCCGTTTCGTGGTGGCCTGCCTCAAGGTCGATGGAACGGGCCGGCAGAAAGGCCTGGTGCAGGCCCCTGCGTGCGGGCAGCCAGAGCTCGGCACGCACCGGCCGCATCGCTTGTCTGTTCGCGTTGCGGAGGTGGATCACGATCCGCTCCGGCTCAATCGCAGCCCCCGTGCCACGGGCGGCGGGCTCGTCAGCGAGATTCACAAAGACCACCTTCTCGAGCCAGCAGGCGGGCTCTGCTATCGAAAACTCCTGCGACGGCTGGCCTGCCACATCAAGCGTGTGCTCAGTGCCCACGGCCCAGGCCGCGGACCTGCCATTGAAAGCGAGCACCGCCAAGCCGCCCGGCGGCAGCGGCACCTGCTCTTCGAGCCAGCTTGCCGGCGTGTCGTGCCAGGCCCAGAGGCCGTCGGCCCGCAACTGCTCGGCCCCCACGCCGTCAAAGGCCACGGGTGTGTCGCGGCCGAGGGAGAGCGGCTCTTCGGTGTCGTTGACCACAAACAGCTCGACCCGGGCCGCCGGCTCCACCTCCGACGGCCGTCGCCAGCGGAGCACCGGGCTCGGACGGTGCGGCGTGACGGTCAGGTCAACGAGCACTTGGCCCATCACATCTCGCGGGAGCCAAAGCAGCGACAGCAGAAGCAACCAGCCCCCATGCAGGCGGTACGCAGCGAGAGAACCGGCCGGCCACCAGCGAACGAGACGCCACTCCCTCAAATGCATCACAAGGTTCTCCGTCAGGAGCCACGGCTGGGCCACGGCAGGCTGGAAACAGTCTACCGACGAGCCTGCGGGGAAGTGCGTCGTCGTCGGTTCGCGATTCCTTCGTCAAGGGGGCATACTCATGACCCGGATGGACCTGACGCAGGGGGCAGCGATCGCCTTGGGCTCCAGGCTCGTTGCCAGTTGAGGCCGCCAATCTGCAACTCGCACACGCGCGCACAGCACAAGGAGAAAACCGATGACATGCCCCAACTCACGCCGCCGCTTCCTGGCGACTGCAGCCGCATCAACGGCGGCGGTGACGATCCTGCCGTCCGGGCTGGCCCGCACCTACGCCGCGAATGAAAAGCTCAACATCGCCTCGATTGGGGCCGGTGGCCGGGCGGCGAGCGTGCTGCGGGGAGTCGAGTCGGAAAACATCGTGGCCCTCTGCGACGTCGATGAGCAGCGGGCTGCTGAGAGCTTCGCCCGGTATCCGAAGGCCCAGCGGTTTAAGGACTACCGGGTGATGCTCGACGAGCTGCACGGCTCGATCGACGCAGTGATTGTGGCCACGCCCGATCATCATCACTTTCATGCCTCGATGGCCGCCCTGCGGCTGGGCAAGCATGTGTACTGCGAGAAGCCGCTGACACACTCGGTGTGGGAGGCGAGGCAGCTGACCGCCGCAGCTCGCGAGGCAGGCGTGGCCACGCAGATGGGGAATCAGGCTCAGGCCTCCAAAGACACCAGGCGGGTGCAGGAGTTTCTCCTCGACAATGCGATTGGCCCGGTTCGCGAGGTTCATATCTGGACCGACCGGCCGGGGCGTGGGCTCGATGGGGAGTTTTGGGCCCAGGGCATCGCCCGCCCTCGCGACGCGGCCGCGGTGCCCGCAACGCTCGACTGGGATCTCTGGCTCGGGCCGGCGCCGGCCAGGCCCTACAACCCAGCGTATGTACCGTTTGCGTGGCGCGGCTGGTGGGACTTCGGCACCGGAGCTCTTGGCGACATGGGATGTCACTACTTTGATCCAGTGGTGCGGGCCCTGAAGCTCGGGCCGCCCTCGAGCGTGGAGGCGACGTCGACCCGGGTCAACGAAGAAACGTATCCGATGGGCTCACTCGTGACCTTTCGCTTCCCGGCTCGCGAGTCGATGCCTGCGGTCAAGCTCACCTGGTACGACGGCGGTCTGAGGCCAGCGAGGCCAGCGGCGCTCGCCAAAGGGGATGTGATTGGTCCCAATGGGCTGATGCTGGTGGGCGACGACGGGCTGCTGATGAGCGACTGGGAGGGCTGGTGGCTGCTTCCCGATGAACTGGCAGCGGCGTACGGCGAGCCGCCGAAGCTGTTGCCGCGTTCGCCGGGGCACTACGAAGAGTGGCTGCTGGCGTGCCGGGGAGGTGACCCTGCCGGCGCATCGTTTGACTTTGCCGGCCCACTCACCGAGACCGTGCTGCTGGGCAACGTCGCTCTCCGCGGGCAGCTTCGGGAAGGGCTGACGCAGCAACGACTGCTCTGGGATTCCGAGAACATGACGTTTCCTGGCAGCGAGGAGGCCGACCAGTTTCTCCGCCGCGAGTACCGCCCGGGCTGGCACGACATGTGAGCATCCCGTGGACTGTGGCCGCGGAGGAAACGGTGCGTTTTCGTGGGCTGCGGGCCGCTGGTTGCTGTTGGCGGACGGGCGGGTAGGTTGGCGGGATCATTTTACCATTTCCCGGAGGCCGCCTGATGACCGCTCCTTCGTCGCTTCGCGTTGTCGTGCATGGTGCGGCTGGCCGCATGGGCCGCCGAGTGGTGGCCGCCGCTGCTGCGGATGCACGCATTGACGTGGTTGCCGCAATCGACGCGGCGGGCTGCCCGCATCTGGGCGAGGATGCTGGCACGTTGGCGGGCCTAGGTAGCCTCGGGGTGCCGGTGACTGTCGACTGGGATGGCCCGGCCGATGTGATCATCGATTTCTCGTTGCCCGGGGCGGTCGCCTCCATCGCCCGCAAGGCCGTCGAGCGGAAGGTGCCGCTGGTGGTGGCGACCACCGGGATGGATACCACCGATCTCTATGAAGTGGAGAAGGCTCGCCAGTCGATCCCTGTGCTCGTCTCGCCGAGCATGTCGCTGGCGGTCAATGTGGCGATGGACCTCGTGGGCCGTGCTGGCCGGCTGCTCGGCCGTGTCGGCGGTCGCACCGATGTGGAGATCATTGAGTGCCATCACCATCACAAGGAAGACGCCCCCAGCGGCACGGCCTTGAAGTTTGGCCAGATCGTCGGTGAAGCCATCCTCCACGATCACCCGCCAGGGGCCGCCCGTGTCGCGCACGGCCGGGAAGGCCGCGTCGGGCCACGACCAGCAGGTGAGATCGGCTACCACGCCGTCCGTGCGGGCGACAACCCTGGCGAACACACCATCCTCTTTGGCATGGATGGGGAGAGCCTTTCGGTTAATGTGCGTGCCTCCAGCCGCGACTGCTACGCACACGGCGCAGTCGCTGCCGCGGTGTTTCTCGTGGGGCAGAAGCCGGGCAGCTACTCGATGCGGGATGTGCTCGGCATCGAATGAGGCTCGGCTGGTTGGTCGTCAGCTTCCCCATCCATCAGCACCCGCGAGAGCAGTTTGACGTCCACGACCAGATCGACCGCGACCGATTGGTGATGGTGTGGTGCCTGCACCGCGTCGAGTGGCTTGGCGTTCTCGTCGCGGGGGTCTGGACGGCGGATCCTGCCAGTCCGAGCGGAAGCGGCCAACACCGCCGAGATTCCTGTGGACCGCGTCGCTGAGACGTTTGTCGGCCCGAGCGTCATCGAAGGGGTTGGCGTCTTTGCCGCCGAACCCATTGCGGCTGGCCGAATCATCTACGCAACCCGCCCACACACCTCCCCCCAACCCCAGCTTTGCGACATCCAGTGCACCACCATGCACGAACAACTGCTGCCGCTCGTCGTATTTCTGGCAGAGATGACTGTGGTCACCATCTCCACGATGCGGATCATCTTCATTGGCCGTGGCCTCAAGAAAATGGCGGCCAGCCTCGGCTTCTTTGAGGTGTCGATCTGGCTCTTTGCGATCGGCCAGGTGATGAGCAACCTTGACCGCCCGCTGTGCTTTGCTGGCTTTGCCGGTGGCTTCGTCGCAGGCAACTACCTCGGCATGACACTCGAACAACGGATCGCGTTCGGCTCCGTGCTGGTCCGGGTGATCACAAACCGTGATTCAGGGCGTCTGATCGAGCTCCTTCGCGCGGCGGGGTGCGGCGTCACGCGGGTTGGGGCGCACGGTCTGCAAGGGCCAGTGGAGATCGTGTTTACGGTCATCCAGCGGCGGCGGCTGAGCGACGTGCTCACCGTCGTCAGAGAGTTTGATGCCAACGCCTTATACTCGATCGACGAACTCCGCGACAGCACGCACAGGGGAGGTTGGTCTTCGCAGACCGCCCCCACGCTTCCGCTGCCTGCTTCTGATCACGTGCAAGCCGCCGGGGCCACAAGGCTTGCCGCCTGACTTCTGGGAGAGGCCGCCTGCCCGGACTGCTCGCGCTCAGCGACGCGCCCCATGACGCGGCCATTGCGGGCGGTTTAAACTGCTGCGATTGGGGTGACCGGCGCGTGCCGCCCCCGGGGAGGGGCACGACACGCTCCGCCGGTTGGCGGGAATTGCTGACCATGCCCACAGCAAATCGTTTCCGCGAGGCATCCCTCCTGCCGAGCAGAGGGTTGGCCTCTGGGGGTGATCCCTCTTTCCGAAAGGTCTCCATGCACGACTTCTCTCACCTTCGTGCCGTTCGCCCGTCGATCTGCTGCGTATGGCTGGCACTGCTCGCCACACTGCCCACAGCCTCCGCAACGGCCGGAAGCCCTCTGCAGGCCGACGACACGACGGTGCGGGTCTTCATCTTCGCGGGTCAGTCCAACATGGTGGGCTCTGATTCGAAGGTAGAGGACATCCAGCGATTCCCTCCGTTTGCCGGCCTCGAAGCCCCACAACCGGCGGTGAGGTTCGCCTACTGCCTCGGACGCGAAGAGAAGACCACCTCCGAGGGCTGGGAGCCGCTGCACCCGGTCAACAACACCGTGGGGCCCGAACTCAGCTTTGCCGCCACGCTCACGAAAGCGAGCAAGCCGCCGATCGCGATCATCAAGGTCGCCGCCGGCGGCACGCATCTTGGCGGCGACTGGAATCCTGACGAGCCGACCGGGTTTGCGATGTATCCCCTCGCCCTGCGCACCGTCCGCAAGGCCCTTGCCGATCTCGAGCAGCAAGGTATCCCCTACAAGCTTGAGGGATTCATGTGGCACCAAGGGGAAAACGACATGTTTGAGGCTGACTACATGCAGCACTACGGTCGCAACCTGAAGAACTTTCTGGCCTGCTGGCGGCGCGACCTCAACACCCCCGACCTGCGGTTCTACATCGGCGAACTCTGCACAAAGACCATCTGGGGGATGGACCTCAGGCCGCGGATGTATGCCATCAGCCTTGGGCAGAAGGCCGTCGCCGACAGCGACCCCCTGGCTGAGTACGTGCCCACCTCCCACGTCGGTGTGGAAATCGGCGGCGGCGCCGGCCTGCACTACCACTACGGCACGCTGGGCCAACTGGAACACGGTGTGAACTATGCCGAGGCCTACCTCAAGACTCTCGGGAAACAGCCCAGCGTGAGCCCTTCCCTTGAGCCATGGCCCTATCCCCAAGGCTCGTCCATCAAACTCTTCGTGCTCGCCGGGCATCGCAACATGGAGGGGGAGCGGGCCTTCGTGCAGAGTCTGGCCGAGCAGGCAGGGGGAGCCGCCCTTCTTGAGCCCAACCTAGCCATCGCGTTCAACTACAGCCTCGCAGGCGGCTACAAAACCTCACAGGGCTGGGAGGCACTCGCCCCCGCAGGCTTGTACGACACGTTCGGCCCAGAACTGAGTTTCGGAAAATCCCTGCAGGAGCACGACGTAGCGAATATCGCCATCGCGAAGTTCACCCACAGCGGGTCGCAGATCATCGACTGGACGCCTGAGGGGAGCGAAGCGGTCTCACGCAATCTCTATCCGGCGTTCGTCGCATTTGTCCGGCAAGCCATCGCGGACCTTGAAGCGAAAGGCCATTCCGTTGAACTCGAAGGCGTCTTCTACCACGTGGGCGAAAACGACATGTCGTGGGGCCCGTTCCGCACGGGTGCACCCGAACGCGTGATGGCGCTCGTCACCCAGAGCCGCCGTGACCTCGCGCGATCCTCGCTCCGCTGGTTTATCAGCCAGCAACCACCGACCGACGACGCGTCGGTGAACAGCATCGATGTCACGGCGGAGCTCGAACAAGCGTTTGCTAACGACGCCCACCTGATTCACATCAAAGCCTTCGACCTGCCGCCGCAGGAAAAGCAACTCGTGATCGATACCCGCGGGGTCGTGTGGCTCGGCCAACGCCTCGCCCAGGCGTACCTCGCCACGCAGTGATTCCACGCCCCTCTTAGAGACGGCACCCACAGTTTGCCAGCGAGCCGGAATCCGACGCGGCCTGGCGGGCGGCGGTTGCCGACTTCGGTCGCACGCCTCAAGACCGCGACGACCGAGATCGGACCAGAGGCAGATTCCACCGCCGGGCTCGAAGAAGTAACGCAGTTGGCATGTTGGCATCTCACGCCTCAAGGGCCTAACGAAAAAGTTGAGCAGCTCGCAGCCAACAACCTCACCATACCGCAGGACGCTATCGCGAGTCTGCTCTAACGCCTGGTGCGGCGTGCCTGGTTTCAGAGGATCTCGACCGCCACATCGGAGCATCGCGCGAAAACACGATCGCCCGTCAAGAACACGTCCGCGTTAGCCTCCATGGCTGAAGCGTAATGAAGTGCATCAGGTGTTTTGAGGTTGTATTTCGCGCGGATTTCGGTTGCCAACTCGACTACCGATGCAGTTACCTCAATCAGGCTGATTTCGACCCCGGAGAAGAAGACATCGATTTGTGCCAACGTCCCTGTATCACACGCACGCAATAGATTTGATCGGCACTCCAATCGGCTCAAGCGAGACGTCGTCAGCGATCCTGGTACTCCGAGCGACGAAGCTAGCCGGGCGACCAATGGCGCACGGGCCAAAGCATCACCCTCAACCAATCGGATGACGACATTCGAGTCAAGGTAGATCAACGGTCGCCCCAGGCGTCGCGATCCGCGCGGGACTTGGCCAGTATTTCAGCTGCGCTCCGCAACTCAGTCGCGGTACCGAAGGCATCTGCAATCGAAACGGTCGGCCGATAAACGGTCGGGGTGATGACCAACTCAGCGACCCCTTCCGCATCTGGGAGAGGCCCATCCGGGACGAATGTCCGGCCGGTGTAGTGCCCGCGGATGATCAGCGTGTCGCTCATAAAGCCAACTCCCGACGAGACGATACTCGAATGTTACCCGGTGCCCAATCGAGCGACAACGGCGGCCAGAATCAACGCGTTCCCAATAGGGCTCGGAGTTTTCTGCTCTGGCTCTGGGCTTCTGTCGCCGAACG
>CALCGM010000533.1 GCA_937900985.1 uncultured Planctomycetaceae bacterium
TCGGTTCGGCGCTCAACCATCATGTCCACCTCCGGGCCTTGAGTCACCGACGGCGTCTTCGTGCCGGCTGCTGCCGACGCTGTGTGTGACGCTCCGGCGTTCCTGCCGTCCCGGCTGATCACCCCGGCTGACCTGGCCACGCTCACCGAGCGGGTCCGCCGAAATGTAGATCAGCGACTTGTGTCTACGAGAGTTGCTGAAGCCGGCATTTGCTTGATCTTCGGCTCGCAAAGGCCCTCGACATTTCGGAGGAGCCGGAGCATGTTCGGGAACGCTATGGCAAGGGAGATGCCAACCGTTTTGGTGACGGTGCTCCCCGGAATCTTGAGCACTTTCTCATGGCGCGCCGGCTCGTCGAGGCTGGTGCCCGCATCGTCACCCTCAACTTCGGCCGTTGGGACTTCCACAAACGCGATCACGGTCATGGCCAGAGCCTCCGGCGGGTGCTCGTCAGCCTACCGGTCAGCCGACGCCGCTAAGCCGGAGAACGCTGAAGACACACTCTGATTTGCAGGGTTTTGACATGCCATAAAGACGGGAATATATTTTCCCGCATGAAGACCACCGTTGATCTTCCAGACGATTTGTTTATCGCGGCCAAGAAGCGGGCTGCGGAACTTCGTCAGCCGCTGCGGGCTCTCATCGAGCGCAGCCTCCGGGCGGAACTTGGGCAAGCCGCCGGCCCGCCCGCCGGCAAGCCACGCACCATCCGCTGGGTCACGGTCGCCGGCGGGTTGCCGCCCGGCGTGGACGTGTCTGATCGGGCCCTGATGCACGAGTGGCTGCGGCAGCAGCGATGATCGCGATCGACACAAACCTGCTGATCTACGCTCATCGGTCCGGCACCCCGGAGCATGTCGACGCACGCCGTGCGATCGAGTCGGCGTTGAATGCGCCGGGAGGTTGCGGCGTTGCAACGCCGAGCGTGGCGGAGTTTTTCAGCATCGTGACCCATCCGACCGCGACCGGGAACCCGTCGCCCCCGGACGTGGCAGCCGAGTTCTTGCAGTCGTTGCGAGAGAGCGGTGTGGACGATCTCACGCCCGGGCCCGGATTTGCGGCGCGGCTCGCTCGCATGGCGGCCAACCTGGGGGTGACAGGGGCGAGGGTGTTCGATCTGCAGATCGGGCTCTGTGCCCTCGACGGCGGCGCTACGTCCGTGTGGACGCACGATGGCGGTTTCGTGAAGATCCCCGGCCTCTCGGTCCACGACCCGCTCACGGCGGCTTGAGGGCCCAAAGGATCGCCCGGCCAACGGCACCTGCTCGTCGAGAGCACCGGGATCTCCGAGCCGCTGCCGGTGGCCGATGCCTTCGAGCGTGCCCCAGCACCGTTCGAGTCGGTGGACGAAGAGGTGTGGCGGTGTTCCGCCTCTGTCTCGACACCTCGGCATTCAGCCGGCTGATGCGCGGACAACCGAACCTCCAGGAACGGCTCGAAGCAGCCAACCAGATCCTGCTGCTCCAGCCGGCTGACAGAACCACGTCAATGCTGCGGCAGATAACCCGCACCACGTGCGTGTCTGCCTGCGGTTTCCCTTGGGGAGCCCTCGTGCGAGGACTATGATGAAGGGCTCTTCGGGGATCAGGAACCGTGTCTTCACACGAAGCATTTCAGCTCAGGGTTGTTCATATGCATCCGTTGTTCTTTGCGCTCTGCAGCTTTCGAATCGTTCGCACCGCTTCGGCAGCCGCCTCCCGAGCGGGCATGCTGGCTGTGCTCATGACCCTCGCGGGCAGCCTCGCCGCAGCAGCTCCCAGCTGGCAGCAGAAAGCGGAGCCGCAGCCGGTGGCCACGGCGGCCCCCGACGCCCCTGAGGTCGTCCTGCCCGAGCCGGCCAATGCCCCCTGGATCTGGGGCCCCGACGACAACACCGGCTACCGGCTGAGCAAGGCTTTCGCGGGCGGCTGCGAGCGGGCGGTGCTCGTGGCAGCTGGCGACAACCGGATGCAGGTGATGATCAACGGCACGGTGGTCGCAGAGAGCAGTGCCTGGGATCAGCCGGTCGCTGTCGATGTCACCGACGCCCTGACCAATGGCGACAACGAACTCACGGCCATTGTGGCCAACGAAGGCGGCCCCGCGGGCTTCACCTGCCGGCTGGTCATGACCGGGGCCGGGAAAACCCGCGTTGTCGCCACCGACGACACCTGGACCGCATCCGTCACCGGCCGCCCAGAGAAGGCCGTCGACGTTCGCGTGGTTGCCAAGGCCGGCAGCCAGCCCTGGGGCGATGTGCTCACCCGCGCCGCAGCCGCACCGCCACCAGCCGGCTTCGCCGTGCCCGAGGGCTTTGCCGTGGAGCGGCTCTTCGTCGTGCCTCAGGATGAGCTGGGCAGCTGGGTCTCGCTGACCACCGATCCCCAGGGCCGGCTGATCGCCAGCGACCAGGGCGACAAGGGACTCGTGCGGATCACGCCAGCGGCCCTCGATGGCTCGACGGAGACCATCGTGGAGAAGATCCCCGCTGAGATCACGGGCGCTCAAGGCCTGCTGTGGGCCTTTGACGCCCTCTACGTCGTCTGCAACGGCGGCACCGGCAGCGGCCTCTATCGCGTGACCGACTCCGATGGCAACGACACGCTCGACCGGGTCGAAAAGCTGCGAACCTTCAACGGCGGCGGCGAGCACGGCCCGCACAACATCCTGCTCTCCCCCGACGGCGAGAAGCTGTTCATCATCTGCGGCAACCACACCGAGCCCCCCTTTGACGTCACCAACGTCACCGACCCGCAGATCATGGGCGGCATCCGCGAGTCGCAGCGGCGGGTGAGCCTCGGCGACGATGCGACCAGCCGCCTGCCGGCCAACTGGGACGAAGACACGGTGATCAAGCGGATGTGGGACGGCAACGGCCATGCTGCCGGCAGGCTGGCTCCTGGCGGCTTCATCGTGAGCACCGACCCCGATGGCAAGGAGTGGGAGCTGTGGAGCGCCGGCTACCGCAACCCCTACGACTTCGCCTTCAACGCCGACGGCGAACTCTTCGCCTACGACGCCGACATGGAGTGGGACTTCGGCACGCCTTGGTATCGCCCCACCCGCGTCAACCATGCCACCAGCGGCAGCGAACTCGGCTGGCGAAGCGGCACCGCCAAATGGTCGCCGAGCTTCCCCGACAGCCTGCCGGCGATTGTTGATATCGGCCCAGGCTCACCGGTTGGTGCGGCCTTCGGCTACGGCACGAAGTTTCCCGCCAGGTATCAGAAGGCCTTCTATATCTGCGACTGGACCTTCGGCACGATGTATGCGATCCACCTTGAGCCGGATGGCGCGAGCTACTCCGGCACGAAGGAGGAGTTTGTGTCGCGGACGCCCCTGCCACTGACCGACATGACGGTCGGCCACGACGGGGCGATCTACTTCACCGTCGGCGGCCGCGGCGGCCAGAGCGAGCTCTACCGCGTGACCTACCATGGGGATGCGTCGACCGATCCGGTCGACGCCCGTGACACGCAGGGAGCCTCCGAGCGGCAGCTCCGCCGGGAGCTTGAGAGCCTGCACCAGCCGGTGGCCGACTCCCGCGGTGCGATCGAGAAGGCCCTGCCCTTCCTCGGCCACCCCGACCGCTTCATCCGCTACGCCGCCCGCATCGCCCTTGAGCATCAGCCGGTCGAGCTCTGGCAGGAGGAGGCACTCGCCTCGACAGAGCCTCGGGCCCGCATCACCGCGGCAGTGGGCGTGGCTCGGCAGGCGGAGCCCGCGGCGCAGCCGGCGGTGCTCGAAGCCCTCGAAGCGATCGACCCCACCGATCTCGACACCGCCACCACGATCGAGCTCGTGCGGGCCTACGAGCTGGCCCTGGTGCGGCTTGGTGAACCCTCCGATGCGTGGAAGCAGCGAATCGCCTCCCGGATCGGCCCGGTGTTTCCCTCGGGCTCCTTCGACCTCGACCGTGCAGCCTCAAGCCTGCTGGTGGCCGTGCGGGCTCCCGGGATCGTGACCAAGCTCGTGGGCATGCTCGCCCAGCCGACCGATTCGGCGGAGTCGACCAACCTCGCCCCCAATGAGGAAGAGCTGCAGCAGCTGATCCAGCGGAATGCGGGCTACGGCTCAGCCGTCCGCGAAGCGTTGGAGAAGCGGGGCGATCTGCTGCAGATCCACTATGCCTACGCGGTTCGCACGGTGAATGAAAAGGAACACTGGACCGACGCCGACCGCAGCGGCTACTACGCCTGGTTCGGCCGGGCCCGCGAGTGGGCCGGTGGCAACAGCTACCGCAAGTTTCTGCTGAACATCGAAAACGAAAACCTGGCCACGCTCAGCGACACCGAGAAGATGGCCCTGGAAACCCTCGGCATCCGCCAGCCCTACACCCCGCCGCCGCTGCCGAAGCCCGAGGGCCCAGGCCGCACGTGGACGACCGAGGAGGTGCTGGCCCTGGCCGAGAAGAGCCTGGACCGCGGCCGCAACTTTGAGCATGGCAAGCGGACGTTTGCCGCGGCCCGCTGCGTGGTCTGCCACCGCTTTGGCGAAGACGGCGGGGCCACCGGCCCTGACCTCACCCAGGCTGGCGGCCGCTTCCAGCTCAAGGATCTGGTGGAGGCGATGGTTGAGCCGAGCAAGGTGGTCTCCGACCAGTACAAGGCGAGCATCGTGCAGACGGTCGACGGCAAGGTTGTCACTGGCCGCATCGTCGCGGAGTTCCCCGACCGGATCGTGGTCGTCACCGATCCTGAGGATGCCACGAAGTTTGTGGAAGTGGCGAGGGAGGAGATTGAGGAGCTGCTGCCAGCCACGCAGTCGCTGATGCCAGCAGGCCTGCTCAACACGCTCAGCGAGGAAGAGGTGCTCGACCTGCTCGCCTATACCCTCTCGCGGGACAAGCCCAATGACCGTCGCTTCCGCAAGTAGACCGTGGTCCTGCAGCCCGGTGGCCGTGGCGATCCTGATGGCCGCAGCGACCGGTGCGGCCGCTGCTGCTGAGATCGACTTCGCCCACGAGGTCGTGCCGTTGCTGGAGAAGCACTGCGGCGAGTGCCACATCGGTGACGCCCGCCAGGGTGGCTTCTCGATGAACACGGCTGAAGACCTCCAGGCGGGCGGCGACTCGGGGCTTGCGGGACTCGTGCCGGGCAAGGCCGACGAGAGCGAGCTCATCCGCCGCATCACCAGCACCGATCCCGACGAGCGGATGCCGTCGGACGGTGAGCCGCTGCCGGCTGCGGAGATCGAACTGCTCGCTGCCTGGGTGGCAGCCGGCGGCAGCTGGGAGCCCGGCTTCTCTTTTGAGAGCACACTCTGGGAGCCGCCGCTGGCCCTCCAGCCGGTCACGCTTCCGGAGCCGATCAACGGCCGCGATCACCCGATCGACCGGGTGATCGACGCCGTGGCCCGTGCGCAAGGTCGCGAGCTGCTGCCTGCTGCCAGCGACCGGCAGTTCATCCGTCGCGTGTCGCTGGATCTCACGGGCCTGCTGCCATCGCCGGAGGATGTCGAGGCTTATGCCGCCGACACAAGCCCCGGCAAACGCACCGCGCTGGTGGAGCGGCTGCTTGGTGATGACCCCGACGCTCGCCTCCGCTACGCCGAACACTGGCTCACCTTCTGGAACGACCTGCTCCGCAACGACTACACCGGCACCGGCTTCATCACCGGCGGCCGCAAGCAGATCACCAGCTGGCTGCATCAGGCGCTCGTCGACAACACACCCTACGATGCGTTTGTGCGGGAGCTGGTCGCGCCGTCGGAGGCCTCCCGCGGCTTCATCGACGGCATCGTCTGGCGGGGCACCGTCAACTCCAGCCAGACTGTGCCGATCCAGTTTGCCCAGAACGTCGGCCAGACCTTCCTCGGCATCAACCTCAAGTGCGCAAGCTGCCACGACTCCTTCGTCGACCGCTGGACGCTGCAGCAGACCTACGACCTGGCCGCCGTGATGGCGGCCGAGCCGCTCGAGCTGCACCGCTGCGAGAAGCCGACGGGCGTGATGGCGAGCCCCGGCTGGATGTTTTCAGACCTCGGCCAGGTCGACCCGGCTGCCCCGCCGGAGGAGCGGCTTGCCCAGCTGGCTGCCCTGATCACCCACCGCGACAACGGCTGGCTCTCCCGCAACCTCGCCAACCGCATCTGGGCCCGCCTGATGGGCCGCGGCATCGTGCACCCAGTCGACGCCCTTCGCACACAGCCCTGGAGCGAAGACCTGCTGGAACTGCTGGCGGCCGATCTGGTCGAGCACGAGTGGGACATCAAGCATCTGCTCCACACGATCTGCACTTCCGAAGCCTACGCGGCGGTCACGCCGGCTTTCGAACGTTCCGCCAGCAGCAGCGACCGCTTCGGCCCGCTGCCCCGACGGCTCACCGCCGAACAGTTTTTCGACTGCCTCTGGCAGCTGACGGGCACCGCGCCTGAGACCCCCGACGGCGAGGTGAAGCGGCCGGCGGCCGAAGGCGACGAACCGGCCATGGTGCGGGCGGCGCTGGTGAAGTGCACGCCGCTGATGGCGGCTCTCGGCCGGCCCAACCGCGATCAGGTGGTCACCAGCCGGCCCACCGAGCTGACCACACTCGAGGCGATCGAACTGGCCAACGAGCAGAGCCTGGCGGATCAGCTCGCCCTGGGCGGTGAAAAGATTCTCGCTGAGCACGGGCCGAGCCCAGAGCCCATTGCCGAGTGGCTCTTCGCCGCCGCCCTCAGCCGGCCGCCGACGCCCGAGGAACTCACCGCCTGCCGCGATCTGCTCAGCCAACAGCCAACGTCCCAGACCGTCGCCGACTGCCTCTGGGCGGTGATGATGCTGCCGGAGTTTCAGCTGATTCGATAATGGAGCCCACTGCTATGCGAAGCCGACGCGACCTGCTCAAAAGCCTCGCCGCTGCCACCACAGCGACCCTTGCCCTGCCGGAGCCGCGGGCGCGGGCCAGCACTGCAGGCCAGCCGATCGAGCACCCGAAGCCCACGGCGGATGCGATCATCCTGCTCTGGATGGCCGGCGGCATGGCCGCCCCCGACAACCTCGATCCCAAGCGGTATCAGCCGTTTGAGAAGGGCCTCGCCGTGGCCGACGTGATCAGCACCTTCCCGGCGATCCCCACGGCCGTCGATGGCGTTGAGATCTGCCAGGGGCTCGAGGAGATCGCGAGCGTGCTCGACCGCGGCACGCTGCTCCGCTCCCATGTGCAGCCCGACCTCGGCAGCATCCTCCACTCGCGGCACCAGTATCACTGGCACACCGGCTACGTGCCGCCACAGACGGTCGCCTGCCCGCACATTGGGGCCTGGATGAGCCGCGTGCTCGGGCCCCGTAATCCCGTGATGCCTGCCTTTATCAATATCGGCCAGCGGCTGGAGGGGATCGGGGAGAACGAGGAGATCAAGGCCTTCACCACCGGCGGCTTCTTCGGCAGCGAGTGTGGGCCGATGAACCTGCCCTATCCCGACCAGGCCGCCGCTGCGGTGCGGCCGCCCAAGGGCATGCAGCCCGACCGCTTTGCGTCTCGCTACGACCGCTTCAAGCAGCTGCTCAAAGCCTCGCCCCACGGTGAGTACACCAGCGACTTCCATCAGGAGTCGATGCTCCGCAGCCTCGACAACGCCCACCGGCTGCTCTCGGCCAAGGAGCGGGAAGCCTTCGACATCTCGCGTGAGCCCCAGGAGGTCCGCGAGCAGTACGACACCGGCCGCTTTGGCCGCGGCTGCCTGCTTGCCCGCCGGCTCGTCGAGCAGGGTGCCCGCTTTGTCGAGGTGACCACCGAATACGTGCCCTTCCTCCACTGGGACACCCACGAGCGAGGCCATGAGACGGTGGCGCGAATGCACGCCGAGATCGACCGGCCGATCGCCACGCTGATTCGTGATCTCGAGGCCCGGGGTCTGCTCGACCGCACGCTCGTGGTGATTGCCAGCGAGTTCAGCCGCGACATGATCACCGAAGGCCAGCCTGGCTCCACCGCCACCGATCAGGCGAAGAGTCCGAAGGATTTTCTCCAGGAGCCCAGCCACTACGGCCAGCACCGCCACTTCACCGGCGGCTCCACCGTGGCCCTCTTTGGCGGCGGCGTGAAGCGGGGCTTCGTCTACGGCAAGACCGCCGACGAGCGGCCCTGCATGGCGATTGAAAACCCGGTCTCCGTCACCGACCTGCATGCCACGCTGTTCACGGCGATGGGCATCTCGCCGCGAACGGTCTACGACATCGAGAGCCGCCCCTTCTACGCCACCGAAGACGGCGAGGGCAAAGCCGTTGAGGCGATCTTCGCCTGATGCCGCCATTGGCTGCCGTGCAACGCCTCTGGAAGCGGGTAGGATCGTAGAAAACCTGCCCCTTTCCAGACGGTGCCATGGCGAACCACGAGCCTCCTGCCGACGCGGCGATTTCTTCCGACCCCCTGTTTGCCAGCTGCCCCGACCGCCACGGCACCGGCTCTGAGAAGTGGGACCACTGGGCCGACAAACGCACGGCGGATGGTCGTGAGATTCAGCCGGTGTGGGTCGCCGACATGGACTTCCGCGCCCCGCCGGAGGTGCTCGAGGCCCTGCATGCCCGCGTCGACCACGGCGTGTTTGGCTACACCGCCGACCCGCCCGGCTTCGCCCCGGCCCTCGCCGATCACATGGCCCGCGTGCACGGCTGGCAGATCGACCCCGCGTGCGTGGTGGGCACGCCTGGCGTGGTCACGGGGCTCGCGCTCGCCGCCCGCATGCTGACCGAGCCGGACGATGAGATCCTCACCTTCACCCCGATCTACCCGCCCTTCCTCTCCCTGCCCAAGGCCGCCGGACGCCGCAGCCTGCGGGTGGCCCTCGCTCGCCGCGAGACCAGCTGGGAGGTCGACTTCGACGCCCTTGAGGCCGCGGTCACGCCAAAGACCAAAATGCTCTGGCTCTGCCATCCGCAGAACCCAACCGGCATGGTGCACACCCGTGAGGAGCTGCTGCAGCTTGCAGAGTTTGCCGGGAAGCATGGCATCCGCGTGGTCAGCGATGAGATCTGGAGCGACCTGATTCTCGACGGCTCAGAGCATGTGCCCTTTGCCAGCCTCGACCATCCTGTGGCCAGAGACGCGATCACGCTCGTTGCCCCGAGCAAGACCTGGAACATCGCGGGCCTCGACTGCGCCGCCGCGATTCTTCCGGAGGCCGGCATGAAGGCCCGCTGGAGGCCGTCCGGTGGTGGCCTCGTGCCAATGGTCAATCCGCTCGGCTACGCCGCCGCCGAGGCCGCCTGGCTCCACGGCGATCCCTGGCGGCGAAAGCTTCTGGGCCTCCTGCGGCACCACATGCGACTTGTCGGCCAGGCCGTTGACGAGATCCCCGGCCTCTCCTGGATCCCACCCCACGCCACGTATCTGGCCTGGATCGACTGCCGCGAGACTGGCACCGTCGACCCCCAGGCCGCCTGCGAAGCTGCAGGCCTGGGCACCTCCGACGGCCAGGGCTTCGCCGGCCCCGGCTTCGTCCGCATCAACACCGCCTGCCCCACGGCGATGCTCGAAGAAGCCCTCCGCCGCCTCCACGCCGCCTTTGTGAAGTGACGCCAAGGTTTCCCCCAGCCGCGGTCCTCTCCCAACGAGCGAGCGGTGGCTTGCGCAGCCAATGACGAGAGGGGTGGAAGACCGCGCGGATGATCCAAGCTCGACAGGCGGCAAAAGTCTCGTCGCAGGACCAGGACAGGCCCAAACGCTCCTCGAGCGTTCACCGACCCGCCGAGCCTCCACTTCTTTGTC
>CALCGM010000534.1 GCA_937900985.1 uncultured Planctomycetaceae bacterium
CCAGCTCGACCGCCTCGTGAGGGGCGACAGGGCGGGCTACTACTTCGGCGACGCCAAAATCCTCTATCAGGTGGGCGCCGGAGCCTTTGCCCGCGTGTACCGCGCCGTGATGCGGGGCAGCAACGAAACGGTGGCCGTGAAGGTGCTGCGAAACCGCTTTTCGCAAGACGCCGAGAAGTGCAAAGAGTTTCGCCGTGAGGGCGAGATGGGCCGCCTGCTGCGGCATCCCAACATCGTGGCGATCGAAGACGTAGGCGAGGCCAACAACACCAGCTACATCACGATGGAGTTTGTGGAGGGGCAGACCCTCCGCGACCTGGTGAAGAAGCGCGGTGCGCTTGAGCTCACCAGGGTGATCGACCTGATGAAGCAGCTCTGCGCGGGCCTTGAATACGCCCACAAGCGGGGCGTGACCCACCGCGACCTCAAGGGCTCCAACGTGCTGGTGTCGACAAAGGGAGCCGCCAAACTCGCCGACTTCGGCCTGGCTGCCGTCGATAAGGAATACGGCGACGAAGTGCTCGGCCGCATGCAGAGCCCACGAACGGTGGAGTATGCGGCGTTGGAAAAACTCACCGGCATGAAGAACGACAATGTCCGCAGCGACATCTACTTCATGGGCACCCTGGCCTACTTCGCCCTCACAGGCGTCTCTCCGCTTGGTGACAGCCGCGACCGGGCGGCCCGCTCCGACCCCCGCCGGTTTCTCGAGGTGGTGCCGCTAGCCAAGCGAGCGCCGGAGATGCCTGCGGACATCCGCGAGACCGTCACCCAGATGATGCATCTTGAGCCGCTCGAGCGGTATCAGTCGATCAGCGACGTGCTGCGGGTGTTTGAGGAACTGGCCGAAGCGCACGCCCCCGGCGGCAAGGCGACCAAGCGGAAAGCCAAGGTTTCAACAGCCCCAACGGCGAGTTCGTCTGCCAGCCAGCCCCGGGTGATGCTCGTGGAACGCAGCGGTCAGGCCCAAGACACGCTGCGGGAGTTTCTCGGCAAACTCGGCTACCGGGTGCTCGTCACCGAAAACGCCCAGCGAGCCCTCAAGCGGTTCTCATCGACGCCGTTTCCGGCCGAAGGCATCGTGTTTAGCGCCTCCAAACTCGGGCAGGAGGCCCTCGAAGCGTTTAACGAACTGACGGCCGACCCCTTCTACGCCAAGGTGCCCGCCGTGCTTCTGATCGGCGGCCGACAGACCCAGTTTGCCGAACAGGCCAGCTGCGACGACCTCCGCAGGGTGATCAGCTCGCCAATCGACAAGGCGACCATGCAAGAAACCCTCGACTCCATTCTCGCCGCCAAAGCCTAACGGCCGGTCAGCAGCGGCCTCAACAACACGGGCCCTGGCATGCCCACCATCCCCACCCCGCTGC
>CALCGM010000535.1 GCA_937900985.1 uncultured Planctomycetaceae bacterium
CAGCTACGTGTCGCCGCAGCTGATGGAGATTGACGGACGCACGCTGATCGTGACGGTCGATGAGGCGGCCGTCGTGGGCTATCCGCTGCCGGGCGACAGCTTCCCCGCAGGCAGCGATGGAGAGCCGGTGTTTTCCTTTGACTGGCCGGGCCACTCCAACTCCGATGCCTCCTGCTCGCAGCCACGGCTGCTTGCCGACAACCGGATGTTGATCTCCAAGGGCTACGGCATTGGCTGTGCCGTGTTTCGCATTGCGACAGAGGAGAGCGAGCCGTGGACGACGGAGGGCGAGTGGGCCTCGCAGGGCTCACTGAAGACAAAGTTTGCCAACGTGGTGATCCACGACGGCCACGCCTACGGCCTCTCCGACGGCATCCTTGAGTGTGTCCGGCTGGCCGATGGCACGCGGGCCTGGAAGCGGGGCCGCTACGGCCAGGGGCAGATTCTCGCCGCCGGCAGTCTCCTGCTGGTGCTCGGCGAGGATGGGGAGCTGGTGCTGGTGGAGGCAACGCCGGAGAAGCATCGCGAGCTGGCGAGCCTGGCCGCGCTCGAGGGGCAGACCTGGAACAACCTCTGCCTGTCGGGCGATCGCCTGCTCCTGCGAAACGGTCAGGAGGCGGCCTGCTATCGCCTGCCCCTCGTCGCCGCTCCCACGGACGAGGCCGCAGGGGATGCTGCCACGTCGGCTGCCGAAGAGCAGCCGGCTGCCGAGGCGGTCACGGAGCCGGCAGCATGACCGCGGCCGATCACGCGGCTGCCGAGGGCAGCCTCACGGGCCTCACGGCGTTTGTCAGTGGATCGTCGCGTGGCATCGGCCGCGAGGTGGCCCTCACGCTCGCCGAGGCCGGCTGCTGCGTGGCCGTGCACGGCCGGTCGGCTGAGACGGCGGGGCAGGTGGCCGATGCGCTCGCCGGGCAGGGGCGTCATGCGGGCACTTTCTGCGGTGACCTTGCCGAGCCGGGGGCCGCGGAGCGGCTCGCGGAGGAGGTGGCCGTCGCGCTTCCGTCGCTCGACATCTTTGTCGCGGTCGCCGGCGCCGATGTGCTCACTGGCGAGGCGGCGGCCTGGTCGTTTGAGCGCAAGCTCGAGGCCCTGCTGACGGTCGATGTGCTCGGCACGATGACGATGAGCCGGCGGATCGGCTCGGCGATGCGGGCGGCCGGCGGCGGATCGATCGTGACGATCGGCTGGGATCAGGCGGCTGTGGGCATGGAAGGCGACAGTGGCCAGCTGTTTGCCGCGACCAAGGGGGCGGTGATGGCCTTCACCCGCAGCCTGGCCCGGTCGCTGGGGCCTGCGGTGCGGGTCAACTGTGTGGCGCCCGGCTGGATCCGCACCGCCTGGGGCGAGCAGGCGAGCGACCTCTGGCAGCGGCGAGCACGGCGCGAGGCGATGCTCGGCCGCTGGGGTGAGCCCGGGGATGTGGCGGCTGCGGTCGCCTGGCTGGCCTCGCCGGAGGCGGGCTGGGTGAGCGGCCAGGTGGTGCCGGTCAACGGCGGCTTCCGGCGAGCACCTTTCCCTCAGCCGCCGTCGGTGGAACACTCAGAGCGTGGACGACCCGCGTGAAGTTATTCATTTTGTGACCGGCAGGCTTGCGGAGCCCTCGCTCCGCAAGATCCTCGCAGCGCTCGCGCCGAGCGCGGGCTTCGCCTACACCGTCGACGTGCTCAACGTGACGGTGGCGGCCCTGCTGACGACGAAACTCGTCGCTCGCCGCATGCGGGTGCCTGAGGGAACGACGCGGGTGGTGCTGCCGGGGCTGGTGAGCGGGCCGCTTGAGGAGGTGGAAGCCGTGGCGGGCGTTCCGGTGGAGCGGGGGCCCGTCGACCTGCGGCAGCTGAATCAGTTTTTTGGTCAGCAGCCTGCCGCCCAGGCCGACTACGGCCGCTACGACATCGCCATTCTTGCCGAGATCAACCATGCGCCGAGGCTTTCGCGGCAGGCGATTCTGGCGGAGGCCACGCGCCTAGCCCACGATGGGGCGGATCTGATCGACCTCGGCTGTGACCCTGGCGGCGGGTGGAGCGAGGTGGGCGACGTGGTGCGGGCTCTCCGCGATGCGGGGCTCCGCGTCTCGGTCGATTCCTTCGATGCCGGCGAGGTGGCGGCGGCCACGCGGGCGGGGGCGGAGCTTGTGCTCTCGGTCAACTCGACCAACGTCGAGCAGGCGGCCGACTGGGGCGTGGAGGTGGTGGTGGTGCCCGACGTGCCGTCGACGCTTGACGGCTTCGACGCCACGGTGGAGCGGCTCGCCCGGGATCGCGTGCCGCATCGGCTCGACCCTGTGCTGGAGCCGATCGGCTTCGGCTTTGCAGCCAGCCTCGGCCGCTACCTCGATGTTCGCCGCCGGTATCCCGATGCCGAGATGATGATGGGCGTGGGCAACCTCACCGAGCTGACCGATGTCGACTCAGCCGGTGTCAACGTGATGCTGCTGGGGTTCTGTCAGGAGGTGGGGATCCGTTCGGTGCTCACGACCGAGGTGATCCACTGGGCTCGTTCGAGCGTGCGGGAGTGCGACCTTGCCCGGCGGCTGGTGCACCATGCCGTGGAGCACCACACGCTGCCGAAGCATCTCGAGCCCGGGCTGATCACACTGCGGTCTGGCAAGCCCGAATCGTTTGGGGAAGACACGCTTGCCGCCCTGGCCGCTTCGATTCGCGACCCCAACTTCCGGATCTTTGCCGAAGGGGGCCAGCTGCATC
>CALCGM010000536.1 GCA_937900985.1 uncultured Planctomycetaceae bacterium
AAGGCCTGCTGGAAACGCCCTGTCGCCGAGGACGACATCGAAAGCATGGTCTCCACACTCGAGCTGGAGCTCTTCGGCAGTTTTGAAAACGAGGTGCCCAGCGAGCTGCTCGGCGAGCGGGCGATGGAGCTGCTCCGCCACCGGGATCAGGTCGCCTATGTGCGATTCGCCAGCGTCTATCGCGAGTTCAAAGACGTTCGCGACTTCATGGAAGAGCTTGAGCCGATCCTGGAGCAGGTCGGGAGCGTGGAGGCGGCCGATCTGATGGCGAAGGAACTGGCTGCCGACAAGCCGCGGCCGGTGCCCCCCAAAGGCTGAGGCCGTGCCAGCCGGCTCACGGCGGCGAGGCTCCACGAACGTAGTCGCCGCGGATGCCGCCGTGCTTCTCTTCCAGCTGCACGCTGGTGAGCGTCATCGCAGGGTCGATCGACTTGGCCATGTCGTAGAGGCAGAGCCCTGCTGCGGTGACAGCCACGAGGGCCTCCATCTCCACGCCCGTCTTCGCGGTTGCCTGCACCTCCGCCTCGATGCCCACGCTGCCTGGCTCGGAAAAGTCGAAGCGAACGCGGATCGAATCGAGCGGCAGCGGATGGCACAGCGGCACGATCTCACTCGTCCGCTTGGCAGCCATGATGCCGGCCACGCGTGCTGTGGCGAGGGGATCTCCCTTGGCGAGCCCGCCACTGCGAATCTGCGCCACGGTGTCGGTCGTGGCGATCAGGCGGCCCGAGGCCCGTGCGGTCCTGACGGTGATCGGTTTGCCACCGACGTTGATCATGCGAATGTCGGCGGATGGTTCGCTCGGCGACATGAACGGGCTGCTTTCGAAGACGCGGGAACGGGTGAGACGAAACGACCGCGGGCCGGCGTGCCCCCCATGACACACCGGCCCGCGGCAAATGGAGTCGTCGCGATTGCCGGTTGCTACACCAGCTCCTTACGGGCCCCCACGAGGGTCCGCAGCCGCTCTGCAAGGAGCGCCACGTCGAACGGCTTCTTAAAGCTTTCGTTCACGTGGGCACGATCGACGGTGATGGTCGAACCGTCGTCGGGGAGCAGGGCGATCACGATCGTCTCCGCATATTCCTGGTTGCGGCGAAGATTCTGGCAGATCTGCTGGGCATCGATGCGACCGATCGCATAGTCCACCACGATGCAGTCGGGGTGGAAGCTTTCGGCCTGAATGCCAGCCTCGAAGCCGCTGGCTGCCACCTGGATCTTGTAGGATCCATCGGCGGGCATGAGCCGCTTGAGATTTTCGATCAACACCTGATCCTGGCCGACGACGAGAACCTTCGCCATCGCCTCGTCCTCAAGGTCGCCCAGCGGCATGCCGTGCTCTTTGAGGAACTTGATCAGATACTCGCGGGGTATCCGGCGATCCTGCGAGCCAGGGATCCGGTAACCTCTGAGACGGCCCGAGTCGAACCATTTGCTCACCGTACGGGGAGCAACTTTACAGATCTTGGCGACCTGTCCCGTCGTGAAGACCTTCATTGCTTTGGACTCCATTTGCTTCTACACAACCTTGCTAACGGCATCCGCAGGCGCGGTTGCCGAAGCGGGCAATACCGGTATGCCGTGGTGTTCGGACCACGTGCGACGCGAACTCCAATCCGAGGGGTCGACCGCGTCGTCGTGCCCCGCGAAGGCCGGCCAAGAAAGCGCGGGGGGGGCACAGAGAGACACCGATCCCAACGGAAAAAAATTCCGCGGTCTTCGGTGATCATGGCTCGCAGGTATCCCCCCCTGCTTTCATTCCGCTCGAGACGTGGCCGACTCTCACCGGCCGCGACTCTGACGGAATGACCGTCCACTGTTGCATATCGAATGAACGCTTCATGCAACTTGAGACGTTCTTCCCGACGGCGACGCTCGCACCGCTTTCGCGGGCGGTGACCACTGCACCTGTTAGTGGGCTGCAGCAGGAAGCGGTCGGACGGATTACGCCGCCCGGCTGGTGGCGGCCACCGCTTCTTCGAAGCGGACGCTGACGCGTTTTGAAACGCCCGACTGCTCTTGCGTGATGCCGTAGAGCGTCGTGGCTGCCGCCATCGTCTTCTTGGAGTGGGTGACAACGATGAACTGTGTCGACGACAGTGATTCTTTCAGCACCGACGTGAAGCGATCAACGTTGGCCTCGTCGAGCGGGGCATCCACCTCGTCGAGCACGCAGAAGGGGCTCGGCCGGCTCTTAAAAATTGCCAGCAGCAAGGCGACGCAGGTCATCGTCTTCTCGCCACCGGAGAGGAGCGAGATGTTGCGGGGCTCCTTGCCCGGTGGACGGGCCACGATTTCGACCGAGGCATCGAGCAGGTCTTCATCGGGATCGATCACAATGTCGGCCTGACCGCCGGCAAA
>CALCGM010000537.1 GCA_937900985.1 uncultured Planctomycetaceae bacterium
CAAACTCAGGATCAAACTCCTCCGCGAGCGTGGCTCCCCGCGGGATAAAGCTCACGACCTGATCAGCCACGGGCTTGCCCTGAAACAGCAGCCGCACAGAGATCGGCATACCCGGACCGCAGCTGAGAACCGGATGGCTCTCCAGCACGAGTTCCAGCGGATGGCCCAGCGGCCCCGGCAGGCTCTCGCTCGGATCGTGTGGCTGATCGAGCGACTCCGAGACCAGGAAATAGGTCTTTGCGCTCTTCACCGCCCGCGTGGTGCGATGCAGCGTATCAAGCGTATGGGAAACGACATGCAGCCCCTCGACCCCTGGGATATATCGGGCAGCGTAATACCCCTCCGTGGGCGCATATCCAAGATCGATCAGGCTCGGGATCAGGTCGGTCCGCTGGCCCTCCGGCGAGATCACCTCGACGGTCGCGTCGTCAAGCGACGAGAGCTTCCCGGCCAGCGTGAAGTCGCGGTGGTGATTGCCATGATTGCCGAGCATCAGCGAGACATGCACCACGTCCGCGGGAGACACAGCGCGGGCAGATGCCTGAACCCAGGTATCGTGCCCCTGGCTGATCGCAGGAACACAGAACACGGCCAGCCAGGCTGCCAGACGACCCGCATGCGTTGAAAAACCGTTCATCGTTTCATTCCTTCTTCTGTTTGAATCTCAAAGAAAACTCGACACGTAAGAAAACTGTCGCCACGGCCACCTGTGGCCGCAGCGATTGACACGTTGACGACTACGGCAGCCGTTCTGTCTCGCTGCCAGACCGCGTCGCAGCTGCCTGCCATACGGCAAGGCCGATGCCATCGCTGATGAAGCGGGTCGATCCGTCAAGGAAGACCGACTGCACCCCGCCTGGATGCCGGCTGGCTGCCTTGAAGGCACCGGCCCCGCTGCGGCTGCAGTCGGGAGCGTCGGCATTGGGGGTGTGGGCGGCATTGAAGCAGGTGGAAAACTCACGGCCCCACAGCCAGGCGGTGCCGCGTCGGCCATGCCAGGTGGAAGCTCCATCGCAGGCCGCCGCGTTGTCGGTGCCAGCCCCCGGCGGCCCACCGCCAAGCTGGGCGTAGTAGCGGTCGCGGTCTGCCACCGGCCGCGGCCCCGACAGATCGTCGGCGGCTCCCCGGACAGCCTCCGCTGACAGCATCGTGTGCGAGGTTCCATCGCGCACCGCCGCAAGCGAAAGATCAGACAGATACCAGAAGACGCCGTCATTGGGGTTTGTGATCGCCCGCAGAGCGGTCGTCCTGCCGCTGCCGATATTCACCATGTAGTTGGTTGGGGCCCAGGTTGCAGTGTTTTCCTGGTAGGCCGTGGGCCCGCCGTCGGACGGGCAGAGAAACATCTGCACCACCGTGGCCGCGGGCTGCGCCTGCACCGGATTGAGGGTCTGCGAGCCACCTGCGCCCAGCATCAGCGGCTCGGCAAAGTTGACCAACGACTGCAGGCTGGCCTCCTCGACGAACGGAAGGATCAGCGATTGCACCGAAAAGGCCCACTGGCTCGACGCCTGCATCCCAATTGGCGGCAGCCGCTGTCGGCCGTTCTCGTAGTTGTGCACGGCCAGCCCGAACTGCCTGAGATTGTTCGCACACGAGATTCGCCGGGCGGCCTCACGGGCTGACTGCACCGCCGGCAGCAAGAGGCCGACAAGCACGCCGATGATCGCGATCACCACCAGCAGTTCCACCAGCGTAAAACCGTACCGATTCCCCGTGTGCCCCCGGCTGGGGACACACCATCTGCGCAGAGTGATCACGGAAACCTCCTCATAAGGCATGGGACGACGCCCAGCCGCACGGGCTTGCGCACGCAAGCACACACCGCCGTCTGGGGTCTCAATCTGAAAGCCGAAACAAACGCCTTCAGACCGCCCGGGGAGGAGGAGCATCCGGAGCCGGACGCACAGAGATGCTGGATTCGTCGATCGTCGTCATCGACTCATTCGCCGGAGACAGGCACACGACCTCGGCCACCGGCAGCGGTGGTGGTCCGGCACCGACCGTGAGCCAGTCCGCCACGATGCCGCCGCAGGCCAGCATCGCCCGCAGGGTCACGGTCGTGGTGTGAGCAGAGTCATCGTCGCTCTCGTTCGCATCAGGGTGCTGATCTGCCTCGACCGGCGTGGCCGAGGAGTCGCCGCTGTGTGAAGCGGAACAACATGAACCAGCCCCGTCGCTCTCCGCATCGCAGGTCGGCTCATCGCTGCCTGCGAGTGTCTGCGGCGTCGCTGCCTCTCCGCGAAGCCTCAGCAGCTGCTCAACGATCGGACCGAGCCCGCGGGCCTTTGCCCAGGCCCGCCGCTGGGCAGGCGTGTGGCAGCAGCAGCTGGCATAGCACTGTGCCGCGGTGGAACAGCCACACGGGCTCTGCATGCAGGGAAACGGGATCGAGCAGTCTTTTCCCTTGCCGGCCCGCTGCGGTCCGCCCGCGACGCCGGCAGGGAGTGGGATTCCACCAGCCACCAGCGTGTAGCCGATCAGCGAGATCCAGCAGGTGATGCCGTGCACACGGCTGCGGTGGCCCATGAACTTCCCGGAGAACGAACAGCGCGGGACAAACCCGCACTCTGCGGTTGTATCTTCGGAACAGTGCCGTCGCAATCGATCGCCTACTGCGGCCGGGCGAAGTCGAAGCCGCGGTCGACCCAGTCGACGATCGCTTCTTCCTGCACCACCGCGATGTGGCCGTCGGCGTAGGCGAAGTGGCTGCCGGTGCCATGCCGGGCCAGCTGGATGTCGGCCGCGATCTCCTCGAGCACTTCCTCACGCTCGGGATAGTGATGGAACCATTCAGGAGAATGCGTGTGGTCGTAGTGGGGGCCGAGCAGCTCATCCTCCTGCAGGTGCGGATCGCTCAGCACCCGCAGGTCTGAAAACTTCTCAAACAGCAGAATCGTCTTGGAGCGAGCCCGGAGCTGCTCCAGCGAGCGAATGCCCGGTGTGCCCGGCTCGTCGCTGAAAGCGAAGTAGCCGTTGGCCACGTAGCTGGTCTTGGGCGTAAACCGCTCGTCTTCGTCGGGATAGAAGGGATCGAGATAGGCGAGGCCCGAGCCGGGCATCCCCCGCATCCGCAGGTCGCCGAGCGGATCGTCCGGGCAGATGCGGATCGAGTCGACCCGCTCCACAAACGGCCCGATCGCACCGATCCAGTGGAGGTGATGGCCTTCGTCGTCGTGATCGTGGTCGTCGTCGTGGTCGTCCTCCGCCGACAACGCATGGCCGTCGTGGTCGTCGTCGTGGTCTTCATGGCCGGGATGCTCGCCGCTGGGGAAGCGGCCGCGATGGGCATCGGCATACATCAGCACGCCGAGGGTGACCTGGCGAATCTTGTTGCTGCACTGGGTGCGGCGGGCAGCCGCCCGGGCCGACTGCACGGCAGGCAGCAGGAGACCCACCAGCGTGCCGATGATGGCAATCACGACGAGCAGCTCGACGAGCGTGAAGGCCCGCGGCCGCATCGGCAGACGACCCACAAAACGGTCAGGCGACTGACTGGACTGACTATGCATGTCGGCCATGGTTTTCTCCCAGTTCCCGGGACAGCCTTCTGAAACCGCGGTCGCAGAGCCGCCACCGCGATCAGAAACACCCCGGGCAAAACGAATGATGTCGCAGCACACCTCCATGTGCACCCCGATTGCATGAACCTACCACCTGCCTCGCCCCACGCCAACAGATCGGCTCATACCCGCGACGAGAGCCTGACCGGAGTGCTCGGCGTGCGGGGGCAGACGTCCGGCTGGTGAGACAGCCATCGTGCGACGGCCCACGGGCGACCAGCTTCCAACCGCCGCGCTTTGATCATATGTTCACGCTTGGTACACTCGCCACCCCGTCGCGAGGAACCCAACGTGCCAGACGCTCTTTCCCAACCGCCACGCATCTTTCGGCTGGCTGCTGTTACCGGCCGGATCCGCGACCTGCTGCTGGAGGTGTCGGCCAAGCGGTTCTGGGTGCGGGCGCAGCTGGTGGCCCGGTCGGCCGCTCGCTCGGGCCACTTCTACGGCGAGCTGCTCGACGTGGACGAAAGCGGCCAGACGGTGGCCAAGATGAGCGCCGTGATCTGGCGATCGAGCCTCACGGAGATCCGCCGCACGCTCGAGCAGGCCGGGGCAACCGAGCTGCTCGAAGGCAACCGCGAGATCTGCGTGCTCTGCTCGGTGATCTACCACGAGGTGCACGGCCTCTCGCTGCAGATTCACGAGGTCGACCCCACCTTCGGCGAGGCCCACATCGACCGCAACCGCCGGCTGATCCTTGAGCGGCTCTCCGCTGAAGAGCTGCTCGACCTCAACGGTCGCCTGCCGGTTCCTGCGGCGCCGCTGACGATCGGCCTGATCACCGCCGCCGGCTCAGCTGCCGCCAACGACTTCCTGCGGACGGTTGCCGAGAGCCCCTACAGCTTCCGGGTGATCTTCGCCTCGGCAGCGATGCAGGGAGAGCGGCTGGAGGCCGACGTGCTTCAGGCGCTCGACGACCTCTCGCGGCTTCCGCTCGACCTCGTGGCCATCGTGCGAGGCGGCGGCTCGCAGGTCGACCTTGCTTGGTTTGACAACGAGGCGGTGGCCCGCAGGATCGCCCAGATGCCCGTGCCGGTCTGGGTGGGCATCGGCCACGAGATCGACACCGGCGTGCCCGATCATGTGGCCCACACCTCGTATAAGACGCCCACCGCGGTGGCCGAAGCCCTCGTGCAGCAGATCGCCGGGCTCGACGACCGCCTGCTGATTGCCGCCGATCGGCTCGACACGCTCTCCAAGCGGCCGATCGAGCTGGCCGAACGGACGCTTGAGCGGAGCAGCATCGGCCTCACCCAAGGCAGCCGCAAGCTGCTGGCCCTCGCTGAATCACAGCTCGCCACCCATCTCTCACAGCTGCGAGCCTCGGCCTTTCAGGCCACATTTGCCCGCGACAGTCGGCTCTCGGAGGCGGCCGCCGCCCTGCGAGCCGGCACGCTGCACCGCACCCGCGATGCCCACAGCCAGCTCACCGAACACAGCCAGGCGGCTATCCGAGGCAGCGAGCGAAGCCTCGATCGCCGCAGCATGCAGCTCGCCAGCCTGCTCAAGCGGCTGCGGCTGCCCCGCTATGTCCACACGATTGACGCAGCCGCCAGTCGCCTCGCCCAGCGGACGCTGCGGCTGGAGACCCTTAAGCCGGAGCATGTGCTGCGGCGGGGGTATGCCCTTGTTCGGGATGCCTCTGGCCGGCCAGTCACGAGCATTCGCAGCCTCGAGCCCGGCCAGCGGCTGACCACAACCCTCGCCGACGGCTCGCTCGTCAGCCAGGTTGAGTCGACCGCAGCGTGCCCCGTCCCCACCGACGAGCCCAACCCGCCCACCACCTAAGCCGACCCGCTATTTCGAAGGGAACAAAGACACGATGGCAAAAAAAACAGCCGGCAAGAATGCAGGCGACAATCCCGACGACCCACTCGCAACGCTCAGCTACGAAGAGAAGGAGTCGCGGCTCGACGAGATCCTCGTGCGGCTCGACAACTCAGAGACGCCCATGGACGAGCTCGCCAGCGAGGCCCGTGAAGCCGCGGCGCTGATCATGGCGATGCACGCCACCCTCAAGGCCACCCGGCAGGAGATCACAACGGTTTTCGAAGAACTCGAGCGGCACAAGGAGACAATCGCCGACGAGCGGTCCGACGAGGCTGACGACGGCTCGCTGCACCCGTGAGCAGGCGATAGGTGCCAGCAGCATTCTTGTGCAACTCTCTTGCATAAGATGGTGTGGTGCGTTAATGGTGATGGGGAGCGTTGTCGCGTCTCCGTCTCCTCCACCCTGCGTGCCGCATGTCAGCCGGTTTTCTGAAAGCGCCGTCGCCTCGCTCGCTGCTGCCTCCGCCGCGGGCGATGACAGCGATCGATGCCTTCGTTCGGCAGCCTCTGGTGTTGCTTGCGGCAGCAGCTGTGTGCAGCCTGGTGATTGTCGTCGCCGCCACGCCGCGGGCCCTGCCGATGGCCGGCGGGCTGCTGGCGACGATCCTGATCGGCACCGCCGCCCCCTGGCTGGCCGTGATTGGCCTGCGGGGCCGCGGCCGCTTCGACCGGCAGCGGTGTCGCGTGGGGGAATCGATCCAGGCCGAGGTCTCCCTTGAGGGCCACACCGCGGGCTGGGTTGATGAGAGCAGCATCGAATGGTCCGCCGCTCGTGTCGCCGCCAGCCGCCGCGACGGCAGGCTGCTGCAGGTCACCCTCCTGCCGGAGAGACGCGGCCGATTTCCGAGCAGTCCTCCCCGCGTGGCCACCAACCGACCCTTTGGTCTTGTCACCGCTGGTCGCAGGATTCCCTTCGAGGGAGCGGTGATCGTGCGGCCACCGACGACACCCATTCGCTTTCCGGCTGCGCTGGTGGCTCCTCGGCGGCATGGGCATGAGCCGAGCGAAGGGGTGCTCGGCGGCTGCGGCGATATTCTGGGAAGCCGCGACTACCGCCCGGGCGACAGCACCCGCCAGATCCACTGGCCGCAGACGGCCCGTCGCGACCGCCTCGTCGTCTGCGAGCGGCCCGGCAATGGCTCGCCAATGGTGCGACTGGTGCTTGCGGTGCACGACCCGCAGCACCCGCCTGCTGAGGCCTCCGCCGTTCTGGAGGCGGCTGTGCTCATCGCCTCCAGCGTGGTCGAAGCCTGGGCCCAGCGAGGCGTGTGCATTGACCTGGTTTCGCACGAGGGAAGCACGCGTGTCCGCGATCCGCGTTCGCTGGAGCAAGCGCTCGACACGCTGGCCTGCCTGGAGCTGCCGGCAACTCCCGGCAGCCCCGCCCCCACTGCATCCGCCCAGCCCGGCTCCCGCTGCGGCTACGACCTTGAGCTTCTGATCGCTCCCGCGGGCGTGATCGAGCAGCAGCGGCGGTGCGCAGCCCCTGATCTGCGAACCGGCACCGCCAGGCTCACGATCGGCCTGGCGTCTGGAGACGCTGATGCCGCCGCGGGGACGATCCGCCCAGCCAACGCAGCCGATCGGCTGATCCTGCTGCCGGCCACGGTAGACGCTCCCCGCCTGCTCGACGCATGCCTCTCGGAGATCGGCCATGACCCCGACACCAAGCGACGCTGAGTGGCAGCGGTTTGGACTGACCGCCTGGATGGCGATCGTCGCAGCGATCGCGGTTGAGCAGTGTGGGCTCCTGCTGCCAGACCAGGGAGTGTGGTGGGCCCTGGCTGGTGGCTGTCTCTGGACAGGCTTTGCGGTCGTTGTGCGAGTTGGTCCTCGCTGGCTCTACCGACGAGTGATTCCTGCGACCACCCGAAAGCGGCTGGCCGCGGCGCCGCTTGTTGGCCGCTGGGGTGGCGGCGTGGGGCGATTGCTCACAGCGACGGCTGTGATGGCTGCGGCCGTCGGCGGCACCGCGGCCATGGCTCCCGGCGGAGGCAGCCCGGAGCAGCTGCTGATGGCGATCTTCCGCGGCACGCTGCTGGCGCTGGTGGCCACGGGCACGACCCGAGGCGAGGCCCTCCTTGCGGTGAGCATCACCGTCTTTCTCGTCACCTTCTCCACGATCGTGGTCGAGCATCCGGGAGCCTGGGCTGCTGAGACGATCTACGCCATCGCGGCAGCCGGCCTGCTGGTCAGCAACAGCCGCCGCTCCCTGTCGCGGCCCCACATGCCGCTCCCGCAACGCAGGTTCGCGGTGCCGCGGCCGACGCAGCTGGCTGCCTGCCTGCTCGTGGTCGCGGTAGTTGCCTGGATCGGCCGCTCAACCGATCGCACCGGGCAGGCCTTCGCCGGCTTCATGCCCTTGTCCGGCGGTGACAGCTGGGCTTTTCCCTGGGCCCACGATGGGGTCGGCGATGGCGAGCAGCTGGTGGCCGCCACCGAGAGCCCGGAGGCGACCGGACCGGTGGACTCTGATCTCTTCATCACCAGCGAGGAGCCGTCGCTGTATGACATGTTCAACGATCTCTACGGTGAGCCGGAACCGCCTCGCCGGCAGATGACCCCGGCCGTCGCTCTGCCATCGGAGTCGGTGACGGAGCCCGAGACCAAGCCCGCTGAGAGCAATCATGCCGGTCGGCAGTTTTCCACCCTCCGCAGGCCTCCCCGCCGTCGGCAGTCGCCCGACGACCTGGCGGCCCGGTCGCTGGTGGCGGTGAGCGGCCCGCTGCCGGTACACCTGCGGCTGGAGGTGCTGCACAGTTTCGATGGCCATGTCTGGCGCACCGACGACACTCCGAGCCCAGCGACGCAGCTGGTGCACAGCGGAGATGGCTGGATGCACTGGCGGCGAGAGCAGACCACAGGCGAAGCCGCCGCAGGACACGCCGCAGCAGCGGGCCGGCCTGACCACCACGAGGTTGTCATCGGCACCCTCCGCAGCGAAACCCTCCCCCTGCCGACACGCACGCACGGGCTGCAGATCGACCGCATCGAACAGCCGAGCTTTTATGAGGTCGTCGACGATGAGGTTGCAGCGCTCCGCAAGGTGGCCGTGCCCGCGAGCACCGTGATCGCCTTCGAGAGCGCCGCTGGAGGCCTCGATGGCAGCACGCGGTCACTCCCGGCGGACCTCCTGCCGGCACTGCGAAGGCCAACACGGAGCAACGAGACCCACTGGTCGCAGCTGATCTTCCACCGCTGGGGCATCGAGACCGCCGCGAGCGACCTTGAGCCTCTCAGCTGGGAGCCCGCCCAGGAGGTGGTCGCACGGCTGCGGCAGGAGTATCTGCTCGACCCCGAGGCCCGCGTGCCCCCGAGCTGCGACCATGCCGTCGAGCATTTTCTCACCGTATCGCGGCGCGGCCCCGACTACCTCTTCGCTAGCGCCGCCACGCTGCTCTTGCGAGAGCTCGGCTACACGACGCGGCTGGCCGAGGGACTCTGGATCTCCGCAGCCGACCGCGACCCGCTCAGCCGCCGCGCGGTGGCCGATGGAGGGAGCGGTCATCTCTGGTGCGAGGTGCAGACGACCACCGGCGAGTGGATTCCCGTCGAGGCGACGCCGCACTACTCGCTGCGGCAGCCGCCGTGGACATGGCGGAGCATCGGGCAGGCTGTGGCCATGGGCTTCATCGCGATGGCCACCTGGCTCGTGCAGCCGGTGCCCAGCGGGCTGTTGCTGATCATGGCGGTGGTGGCGGCAACCTGGCGGACACTCACCGACCGGCTGCTGACGGTCCTCTGGCAGCTGGCCCTGCTCCGCAGAGGCCGCTGCCCGTTGCGAGCCACCTGGCGACTCCTTGAGTGGCGAGCCTGGCTCGCTGGCTGTCCGCGGCCTCCCCATGTGACAGCACGGCGATGGTATGTGGCCGCCTGCGACGAGGCGGGCGGGTTTATCACCGCGGTTGAGGAGCGGGCCTACGGCATCGGCCGAGAATGCCGAGCTCCCGAAGACCACCAGCAGCTTGCCCGTGCCGCTGAAGCCGCTGTCTCACTGGCCGCGCTGCGGAGCGGCCACGGCCGGCCCCATCGCCGCTTGTGGAGGCTTCCACGTCCACGGCTGGCGGCTGCCAGCATGCCTGAAGGATTCCAGACATGACGACACGAACCCTTGAGCCCTCGGTCTCGCCCCAGCGAACGATCGACGCTGTGCGGCAGCAGCTGCGGCGAGCCCTGCGTGGAAAAGACGACGCCTGCGACCTGGCGCTGGCCTGCCTCCTCGCCCGCGGCCACCTGCTGATTGAGGATGCGCCCGGCCTTGGCAAAACGACGCTGGCCAAGGCCCTTGCAGATCTCGCGGGCGGACGTTTTGCCCGCATCCAGTGCACCCCCGACCTGCTCCCCACCGACATCTCCGGCTTCACGCTCTTCAACCAGCAGACCCGCGAGTTTGAGTTTCGACCCGGCCCGGTGTTTGCGGATGTCCTCCTGACCGATGAGATCAATCGGGCCACGCCCCGCACACAGAGCGCGCTCTTGGAAGCCATGAGCGAACGCCAGGTGACGATCGACGACACCTGCCATCGGCTCTCACCAAGCTTCTTCGTCGTGGCCACGCAAAACCCGGTTGAACACCTCGGCACCTACCCGCTGCCCGAGGCACAGCTCGACCGCTTCACCATGAAGATCCACATCGGTCACCCGGAGCGGGCCGATGAAATCGCCATGCTCACCTCTTCTGCTGCGGATGCGGATGACGACGCAGCCGAGCCGCCTCTCGATCGGGCTGGACTGGAATGGCTGCAGGCCCAGGTCGCCCAGATCCAGGTGGCCGAGTCGGTCGCCGGCTACATCGTCGATCTTGGCCGAGCGTGCCGGCGGCGGCTGGGCTCAGCCCATGGGCCGAGCCCCCGTGCCCTGCTGGCCTGGCAAAGCGCATCGCGAGCCTGGGCGTTTCTGGAAGGCCGCGAGCATGTGCTCCCCGACGACGTGCAGCTGATGGCGTCTCCCGTGCTCGGGGTGCGGCTGGGGCTTTCTGCCGAGCAGCTGCGGGAAACGCTCGATGGAGTTCTGGCCGACGTCGCCGTGCCTGTGATGACCTGACGAGGACCCTGCCGTGAACCTGCTGACTCTGGTTGAATCGCTCGCCCTTGGGGCTGGCTATCGGATGCTCTCGGCGATCGCCCACGCCGCTCCCACGATCCTCTGCGGCCTGCTGGTTGCCACTGTCTTTCGCAACCTTGTAGGCGGGAAGGGAATCCGCAGCCTGCTGGCCTCTGGCAGCACCAGTTCGCTGGCACGAGCCTGGCTGATGGGCATGCTGCTGCCGGTCTGTTCGATCGGGGCAATTCCGATCGCACGAGAGCTGCGGCGGATGGGCCTGTCGGCGGGCGCTGTGCTCGCCTTCGCGGTGTCGGCCCCGTTGTTCAACCCGATCTCGCTGCTCTACGGGCTGACCCTCTCTCATCCGCTGGTGATCCTCGGCTTTGCTGCGGCGTCAATGGCCGTCGTTTCGCTGACGGGCATCGTGCAGGATCGCCTCTGGCGGCAGGCTGCGGGTGATCGACCGCCCGAACCCGCTACGCCCCCGGGCTGGCGGCGGCTGGCGGTGCTTGCGCTCACGGGCCTGCGGGAAGCGGCTGGCCCCACGCTCGGCTACGCAGCCGTGGCCGTGCTCGGCGTTGGGCTGCTCACCGCCGCCCTGCCCGCCGGCATCCTGCAACAGTCAGCCAAGGCCTTCAACCCGTGGGCAGCCCCGCAGATGATGGCCATCGGCCTGCCCGCCTACCTCACGCCCACCGACGTGATGACGCAGATCGGCTCGATGTTTGATCATGGCAACTCCGTCGGCGCCGCCTACACACTGCTCTCGGTGGGAGCAGGGCTCAACCTGGGCCTGATCGCCTGGGCCTGGCGGGCCTGGGGATGGCGGCAGGCGGGGGCCTGGCTCGGGGTGCTGCTGGCGGTCGTGCTCACGGTCAGCCTGGCGATCGAGCGGCCCCTCTCCTTTCGCGACTCGCCGCCAGAGGATCACACCCACGCCTTCGACACCTTCTGTATGCCTTTCCCTTCGACGACGCCAGATGCAGCCCGGCAGGTCTGGACGCTGCTCTCCGACCGCGTGCCGGCTCACGAATGGACGGCCCTGGGCCTGCTGGCGGCGGTGGTGATCAGTGGCAGCGTCGTGCGGCGACTCGATCCACACAGCAGGTGGGAGGAGCGGCTGTCACGCTCTGAGCCCGCGGCGGCAAGCAGACGCGACAGCCTCGACATCATCGTGCCGCCGCCGGTGCTCGGTGCGGTGCTCGTGGGAGCGCTCGTGGCCGCGAGTGTTGGGGCAGCCTACCTCTACTACCCGGCTCCGCGGACATGCCTGGAAGACCTGCAGTTCACTGAGGCAGAGGTGCATGCCGCTGCGCTCGCTGGTGATCGCCGCCGCACCGAAGTCTGGATCGTGGCGCTGGAAGATCTCATCCGACGCACCGAGGTCGGCCTCTGGATCCGGGGGTTTGCCGTCGACGCCGAAACCTCCCAGGCTGCCTCTGCATTTCGCGAGCGGATCGAGGCGCTTGAGCACGAGGTGCTTGAGCATGACCCCATCGACGCGGAGATGGTCAAGGCCGAGCTCAAAACGGTGGTCACCGCTGGCAGGCAGTACCGCGACCGGGTTCGCGAGACCATCACGCCCCCCTGCCCGGGCGGCGGTTGAGGCAACCGACCAGCGGCGTCTTGGCGAACCGGCAGTTCCGCTTCGTGGTCGCCCTCATGCGATCTTTGCAGAGGCAGGCTACGGTGGCTCTCCGAACACACTCGGAGCCGCCACGCATGACCGCCTTCACACCGCACGCGAGGGAAACGCCAGCCTTCTGCTGGCCTGGTCGCAGTGGTGGCATCAGCAGCCTCGCCTGCGGTCTCCTCGCTGCCGTCGCGGTGCTCAGTGCGGGCAGCAGCTTTTCGGCCGAGCCCGCCACCCTCGTGGTGATTGCCGACGACCTGATCACGCTCGACCCTCAGCAGCCATCGGCTGAGGGCCTGGCCGCCCGCGGCGAAGAGATTGTCGCTCTCGGCACGGCCGAGGAGATGCGGCAGCTGATCGGCCCCGACACGCAGGTCATCGAGGCGGCCGGCCGCGTGATCGTGCCCGGCTTCAACGATGCCCACATCCACCCCACGCCGCTCTACGACGAGATGTCGCCCTGGGGAACGATCGACTGCAGTCCTGCCGCCACACCCACGATCGATGCGCTCGTGGCCCGGCTCCGCGAGAAGGCCGCCATCACGCCACGAGGCCAGTGGGTTCGCGGAGGCAGCTACCAAGACACCAAGCTCGGCCGCCATCCCACCCGCGACGACCTCGATCGCGTCTCCACAGAGCATCCGGTGCTGATCGGCCACTCAAGCGGCCATGTTGCCGCCTGCAACTCGCTGGCCCTCAAGGCGGCTGGCATCGATGCCGACGCAGCAGATCCCAAGGGAGGCCGGTTTGATCGCGACGCCGAGGGACGGCCCACCGGTGTCTTGCGGGAATCGGCTGTTGGCATCGTCAAGGGAGCCGGCCCGGAGCGGCCGACGCCCGACACCGCCACCTGGATCAAGGCCCTCCATCGCCGATTCGACGAATACCTCGCCGCGGGCATCACGAGCATCCAGCATGCCGGCACGAGCCTCGCCACCGTCGAGCGGTATCGCCGAGCCCAGGCCGCCAGGCGACAGGTGCGGATCTACGCGATGCTTCGGTCTGGTGAAATCGACGAACTGGAGAAGATCATCGCCGACCATGGCCGCGGCGACGACTGGCTTCAGCTCGGCGGCATCAAGACGTTTCAGGGCAACTCACTCTCCGGCCAGACCTGCTGGCTCTCCAAGCCCTATGCCAACCGCCCCGACTACTACGGCATCCCACCCAGCCGATCCCTGGAGAGCCTGATCGACCGCATCAGCGGCATCCACGAGGCGGGCCTGCAGGCGTGCATCCACGCCAACGGCGACCGGGAGATCGCGATGGTGCTCGATGCCTACGAAGAGGTGCTTGCCCGCTCTCCCCGACCCGACCACCGCCACCGCATCGAACACGCCAGCGTCTGCCCAGATGAGCTGGTGCCGCGGATCAAGGAGCTTGGCATCGTGCTCGCCCCGCACTCCTATATCTGGGAGCATGGCGACAAGATGGAGGCCTACGGCAGCTGGCGGTGGGACTTCATGCATCCCAACGGCTCAGCCCTCGCCGCTGGCGTGGTGATCGCAGGAAACAGCGACTCGCCGGTGAGCGCTGCGGTGCCGATGCTGCGAATCCAGAGCATGGTCACCCGCACGAGTGCCGAGGGCAAAGTCTACGGGGCTTCCCAGCGGCTCAGCGTGCTCGATGCGATCCTGGCCTGGACCCTCGGCAGCGCCTACGCCTCCCACCAGGACCACCGCAAAGGCAGCCTCACCCCCGGCAAGCTCGCCGACTTCGTCGTGCTCGCCGCCGACCCACGCACCACACCGCCTGAGGCCCTCCGCCACATCGATGTGGAGCTGACGATCGTGGGAGGCGAGGTGGTCTATCGGCAGGAAGGCAGCACGCTCCTCGCCCCGGCCGGCCGGCCGCTCTCGCCCGGTGCGGGAGCTCCGGCGGGTCGCTAACCCGGGAAGCCCCGAGCTGGCGGCGGCCGTTGGCAAGGCAGCCCTCGCGGACATAATGAGGATTCGGTCGCGGCGGCCCCGCTCGACTCCCCGCCCTCTCATCCCTGCCGCGAACACATGCTCGACAACATCGGGACCCACCCCCGCACCGACGACCTCCGCATCAAGAAACTTCGGCCACTGATTCCGCCTGCGATTCTGCTGGAGGAGATGCCGGTCACCGACGACCTGGCCACGTCGATCAGCCGACACCGCGAGGAGATCCAGGCGATTCTGCGGGGTGACGACCCGCGGCTGCTGGTCGTGGTCGGCCCCTGCTCGATTCACGACGTTGCCGCTGCCCGCGACTACGCCGCCCGGCTCGCTCCGCTGGCCCACGAGCTCGCCGGCAGCCTCAAGATCGCGATGCGGGTCTACTTTGAAAAGCCACGGACCACCGTCGGCTGGAAGGGGCTGATCAACGATCCCGAGCTCGACGCGAGCTTCAACATCAACCGGGGGCTGCACGCCGCCCGCGGCCTGCTGGTCGACATCGCCAGGCTCGATCTGGCGGTGGGCTGCGAGTTTCTCGACACGATCACGCCACAGTTTATTGCCGATCTCGTCAGCTGGGGCGCGATTGGCGCCCGCACCACCGAGAGTCAGGTCCATCGCGAGCTCGCCAGCGGCCTGTCCTGCGCAGTCGGCTTCAAGAACGGCACCGATGGCCGGGTGGGCATCGCCATCGACGCGATTCGTGCGGCCTCCAAGAGCCATCATTTTCTCTCGGTGACCAAGCAGGGGATGGTGGCCATCGTGGAAACGACCGGCAACCCCGACTGCCATCTGATCCTGCGTGGTTCGGATCGAGGCCGCAACGACGATCCCGACTCGGTCGCCAAGGCCGTTGCTGCCCTCCACAAGGCGGGTGTCAACGAGCGGCTGATGATCGACTGCTCGCATGGCAACAGCGGCAAGGATCACCGCCGGCAGCGAGAGGTGGTGCAGAGCCTTCTCCAGCAGCGGGCCAGTGGCTCCTCGCCGATCGTTGGCGCGATGATCGAAAGCCATCTCGTCGAAGGCCGTCAAGACTGCCGCGATCCCAAGGCCCTCCTCTACGGCCAGTCGATCACCGACGCCTGCATCGGCTGGGAAGAGACCGACGAGCTGCTGCGGATGCTCGCCGCCGCGGCGGCGTGAGCCGAACACGCCCAGCGTGGCTATCCTGCAAGAGGTTTCGCAGTGTCCTTCGCAGAGCAGCACCAGCCCAGGCCGCACCATGCCTCGCCACCTTCTCCTCGTGCTCGGCGATCAGCTCGATGAGGCGTCCGCTGCCTTTGATGGCTTTGATCCGGCGGTCGATGCGGTGTGGATGGCAGAGGTGGCCGAGGAGTCGGAGCATGTCTGGACCCACAAGGCCCGGATCGCGGTCTTTCTCTCGGCGATGCGGCATTTCCGCGAACGGCTCCGCGGCCGTGGCATCACGGTCGACTACCGGGAGCTCAAGCCCCGCAAGGCCGCCCGCGAGCCGGCGAGCCTCGCCCAGGCCCTCACCGCCAGCATCAAGGCCTTCGGGAAGGCCGGGCAGCCGCCCGAGCGGCTGATCGTGGTCGAGCCTGGCGAGTGGCGGGTTCGGGAGAGCCTCCGCGACGCAGCCGAGCGGCTGGGCCTGCCGCTTGAGGTCCGCTCCGACCGCCATTTTTTCTCCACCCCCGAGGCCTTTGCCGAGCATGCCGCGGGCCGCAAGCAGCTGCGGCTGGAATACTTCTATCGGCCGCTCCGCAAGCAGTTTGACGTGCTGATGGAGCGGGGCGAGCCGGCCGGAGGAGCCTGGAACTTCGACGCCGCCAACCGCGGAGCCTTTCCCAAGAGCGGCCCCGGCACGCTGCCACAGCCCGTCAGCTTTCCACCCGACGCGATCACCCGCGAGGTGCTGACCCTCGTCGAGAGCCGCTTCCCTGAGCATCCCGGCCGGCTCGATCGCTTCGACTGGCCGGTCACGCCCGAGGACGCCAAGGCGGCCCTCACCGACTTCATCGCGCACCGCCTGCCAAGCTTCGGCACCTATCAAGACGCGATCTGGACCGGCGAACCCTGGCTCTACCACTCCCGGCTCTCCGCCGCGATGAACGTCAAGCTGCTGAGCCCACGCGATGTGGTCGCCGCGGCGGAAGAGGCCTGGCGGGCTGGGGCGGCGGGTATCGAATCGACCGAGGGTTTCATCCGCCAGGTGCTCGGCTGGCGGGAGTATGTCCGCGGGGTCTACTGGCAGTTCATGCCGGAGTATGAGAAGCGGAATCACCTGGGAGCGGAGCTGCCCCTGCCGAGCCTCTACTGGACCGGCGACACCGAGATGGCCTGCCTGCGTGATGCGGTGAGCCAGACGCTGGAGTATGGCTACGCCCATCACATCCAGCGGCTGATGGTCACGGGGCTCTTCGCGATGCTCTTCGGCGTCGATCCAGCTGAGGTGCACCGCTGGTATCTCGCCGTGTATGTCGATGCGGTGGAGTGGGTGGAGCTGCCCAACACGCTCGGCATGAGCCAGTATGCCGACGGGGGCGTGATGGCCTCCAAGCCCTACTGTGCCAGCGGCGGCTACATCCATCGCATGAGCAACGCCTGCCGCCAGTGCCGCTTCGACCCCAAGCAGGCCGTCGGCCCCAAGGCCTGCCCCTTCACCACGCTCTACTGGGACTTCCTCGCCCGGCACCGTACGCTGCTCGGCTCCAATCAGCGGATGACAATGCAGCTGAAAAACGTCGATCGCAAAGACGCTTCCGAACTCGCCACCATTCGCCGCGAAGCCGACACGCTCCGCGAAAACCTCGCCGTGCCCTCATGACAGCATCGTCACCACACCCCGCTGCCCGCATCGGCATCCTGACCGTCTCCGACCGGGCCAGCCGCGGCGAGTATGCCGACGAGGGCGGGCCTGCGATTCAGGCGTATCTCGCCGAGGTGCTCACCTCGGCCTGGGAGCCGCATGCGAGCATCGTGCCAGACGACATCGATCGTGTTGCCCAGAGCATCCGCGAGATGGCCGAGGCGGGCTGCTGCCTGATCGTGACCACCGGCGGCACCGGCCCCGCGCCTCGTGATGTCACTCCCGAGGCCACCGAGCAGGTCTGTCACAAAATGCTCCCCGGCTTCGGCGAGCTGATGCGGCAGGTGTCGCTGCAGTTTGTGCCGACGGCCATCCTCTCGCGGCAGACCGCCGGCATCTGTGGCCGAGCCCTTGTCGTCAACCTGCCGGGCAGGCCCAAGAGCATCCGCGAATGCCTCGACGCGGTCTTTCCCGCAATCCCCTACGGCGTCGACCT
>CALCGM010000538.1 GCA_937900985.1 uncultured Planctomycetaceae bacterium
GCCCCGCCAAGCATGGCGTTTTCGATGGCGATGCCCGCCCAGGCTGCGGCCAGCTGCACCGCGGCCCGGGCATCGATGTCCTGGCCATCGGCCAACACCCGGGGCAGGTTTGCAGTCAACAGCCGCCACGACTCGCGTGCCCATAGCCGGCTGGCAGGCGTGCCGGCGGTGCTCACGTAGCTCTCAAGGGCATGCGACACCGCATCGATGCCCGTCAGGGCCGTGACACGATCGGGCTGCGTCAGCGTCAGCTCCGCATCCAGGATCGCCACACGGAAGGCGGCCCGTGGATCGCCGCAGGCCATCTTGGCTCCCGTCGCGGCATCGGAGATCAGGGCAAACGACTGCGTCTCGCTGCCGGTGCCTGCGGTGGTGGGAATCGCGAGGGAGGGCAGCATCGGCCCGCGTTCGCGGCCCGCCCGTTGGCGGCCGTGGTAGTCGTGCATCGAGCCCCCAAAGGAGTGCACGAAGTTGATTCCCTTCGCGCAGTCCATGGAGCTGCCCCCGCCGAGGGCCACGATCAGATCGGGCCGAAAGTCTGCAGCCACCGCCACGCCGGCGGCGACATGGTCGGTCGAAGGATTCTCGCCAAACTCCTCAAACAGCCGGCAGGCGATGCTCGCCGAGGCGAAGAGCTCCTCAGCCCGGGCTGGGAAGCCGGTGGCCACCAGCCCGGGATCGCTGACGAGCAGCACCCGCGTTCCTCCGAGGCTGCGGGCCAGGTCACCGACACGCGCAATCGACCCTTGGCCAACCACCAAGCGAGTGGCGGCCTGAAACTCAAAGCTGTGCAGGCTGACATGTGACGTGGCGTTCATACCGCTCGCTGGGCCATCACGTCGTCGCGGCGTGGGCCGCCGCGACCTGCCCCGGCTCGCCGGCACCCTCGGCCACCTGCAACGCCCGCGAACGGTAGAGGAAATCGATGATGTTGCCCTCGTGCGGCTGCAGCCAGTCGAGCTTGGTGGTCGGGATCGGCCCGAAGTTGAGCCGGTCGACGTGGGTGCAGTCGATCAGTTTCTGCTGAAAGGCCACATCGTCGGTCAGCACGCTGGCCACCAGCGTGGGACCGATCCGTTCGAGCATCGCTTCCTGCGGGCACTCCACCACGTTGACATAGGGAAACATGTATTCCGCCTTGGCAATCTCGGGATCCGGCGAGCTGCAGTGGACCACCGTCGGCCGCAGCCAGCCGCAGCGGTCGCCCTCTTCCAGCCGCGGCCCGTAGTCGGCCGTGGCGTGGGTCACGCCCTCGGCCGAGAGCCCCGCCTCGATCTGCCCCCAGACCGCCTTCGCCACGCCAGGAACGGTGAAAGCCGCCAGCGTCGCCTCGGGGTCGTCGGGCGGCTTGACCTCGGTGGGGCCGATCCGCTCGGCGATCGCTGCGGCAATCTCGCGGGTGTGGCGGCTGGCGTAGATCGCGGAGGTGTTGATGCAGCCGCGGCCGCTGTTGGCCGCCACGCTCTCCACCATCACGTCGAGATACTTCTCCCAGTCGTCCACGCAGTCGTCGCCAAGGATGATCTTGGAGAAGCCTGGGCCGTGAACCTGCACTCGCGGATCGCCCGCATACTGGGCGACCGTCTTGGCGCTCCCGAAGATCATGCTGCGGCCACAGCCATTGAGCATCGCAGCCCCAACGTCGGTCGGGCCTGGATAGAGGCCGATCGCCTCGGCAGGAATGCCCGCCTCAATCATCGCTGCTGCCATGCGGTAGGGCGTCCAGGGCTCTTGGCTGCCCGGCTTGAGCATCAGGCCCACGCCGAGAGCGATCACCGGCAGCCAGAGCGTGTGGACACCGGGCGAGTTGGAAGGCAGCACGAGGCCGAGCACAGGCGACTGGGCCTGGTAGCTGACGATCACGTCGCGGTGTTCTCTGCCATACCCCTTCCAGAGAATCTCTGGCGAGAGGCCCCGGGAGAGGGCGTCGAGCATGCGATCCATGTTGGAAAGCACGAAGAGATTCTTCTTCATGTTGGCCCGGCAGAGATTCTCCGGCAGGCCGGTCGTGGCCGACTGATGGTGGACAAAGTCCTCGGGCGACTGCGGAACCCCGCCGACCTCGACTGTGCCGAGGGCGTAGAGATTGCCCGCGGTCTGCAGCCGCTCGACCACGTCTTCAGGATCCATTGCCATCAGGGCGGCACGGGCGGCCTTGGCCGACTTGGCGAGGTCGCGGCCGACCATCGCTCCGCCAACCTGACTGACTTCGGCCACCGGCTCGCCGGTGAGGAAGTGAACCAGCGTTTCCCGCTCGAGCGACTCGTAGGGTTTGCCAAAACGAAGGGCTTGAAGATGCATGAGGTGGGTTCCTTGGAAGCGTCGAACGGTTCGGCTAGTAGACGCCGACGGTCGTGGCGGATGCGAGTTTGTGGAAGGGTCGGACGCCACTCACGCCGTCCCAGGGATACTTGGCATACGGCTTCTCCCGCTCGCCCTCATCCCGCTCCAGGAAGCCGGGGACAAAGGTCTCTTTCGTGAGCGTGGTCAGCTTCACGCGGCCGGTGCCACCGTAGGGCACGACGGAGTTGGTGTCGTCAAAATCGACCAGTTCGATCACCGCTCGCGGCTGCGGGGCGTAGTAAGCGATCGTGTAGCCGTCGGCCGGGGTGACGGGACGGCTGGCAGCAAGGCCCATCAGCGTGTTGCCGTAGGTCGGCGTCATGTAGGCCCCGTCGAGGAGTTCCTCAGTCGCAAATCGGGTCCACTGCGGTGTGAACTCAGTGCCACCGGAGAAGATGCCGGTGATCCCCGCCTTGTGGATCGTGGTGCCCTTCTTCTCAAGGCCCAACGCCAGCGACTCCAGCAGCTTCGGCGTGGTGAACATGCAGCGGATGTCGTGGCCTGCTTCCAGCACCGTGATCGCCTGATCGATGCAGTGCTGCTTGTAGGCCTCGAGGTGCTCCATCCAGCCCTTCTTGATCAGCTTCACGACCCACCGCGGATCGAGGTCGACGCAGAAGCAGATGCCGCCGCGATACTGAGCCAGGTGCTCGATCGCCAGCCGCAGCCGCCGGGGGCCCGACGGTCCGAGCATCAGCCAGTTGGCACCCTTGGGGAAATGCTCCTCAGGCAGCGTTTCGCTAAACATCTCGTAGTCGGTGCGGAAATCGCGAGAGTTGACCCGCGACTTTGGGATGCCAGTGGTGCCACCGGTCTCAAAGACATACAGCGGCTGTCCTTCGAGGCCTTTCGGGGCCCAGCGTCGCACGGGCCCGCCTCGCAGCCATTCGTCCTCAAACGGGGGAAACTTCTTCAGGTCGTCGTAGCACTGCACCTCTTTGATCGGATCGAACGGCAGCGACTGGGCGTATTCCAGCCAGAAGGGGCAGCCGGTGGAGGGATGGAAATGCCAGGCCATCATCTCAACGGTGTGGGCATCGAGGGCTTCGCGGGCGGCTGTGACGGCAGCGTCATCGGCAACCTCAAACACCGGCTGATCGGTCGTGGCCATGCGGCAGAAACTCCTGGTAGGGGGCGTGGAAACGTGTGGGAAAAAAGCGGAATACAAACCGGAAGCCCCGGTTCAGTCGCTGCCCTTGGGGGGCGTGACAGGTCCGCCGAGCTGCGAGAAGAGCTGCATCACCCCATTGAAGTGGGCGATGCGGGGCCCGTGGCGGTCGATGAAATCACTCAGGGCATACTCGCTGTCGGTGAAGACCTCAGCATTTTCAGCGGCCTCTTCGGCTACCGTGGACAAAAACTGTGTGTGAACGGCCGACAGCGCCTGGGCGGCCTGGCGGCACGATTGGGCCAGTTCGGGATGCGACTGCTTCCAGGCCTTCAGCTCGGCGGCCCGCTGCCTCTGCTGCTGCGACACCTGTGTGAGCAGATCGCTGAGCAGGTCGCAGGCCTTTTTCTGCAGGATCACCATCTCTCGAAGCAGAGCGGTCTGGTCGCCTGCGAGCTCTCCTCCGGAGGCCGATTCTGGCGAGACGCTTCCCGCCGAAATATCCACCTGCGTCGTGTAGATGTGGGAGTTGTCCGCCATGAATCGATGCTCAGAAAGGGTTTGAAGCCGTCGTTGCCTCGTGAGCGGCCCGCTGCGGCCTGCTGCATCCCGCCGTTGCTCAAGTGTAGCCGGCTGCCCGTCCGTGTTCACCCGGCGACGGCCGCTCCCCAGCAGCGTTTTTCCGCAGACCGGAGTTTCTTGCGCACTTTGCCGGACCGGAGGCCGGTCGTGCCTGCAAAACCGAGATCCGCCGGGTCGTTCAAGTCGCTTCGCTCGGCACCCGATGGATGAACCGCAGCCGCATGCGTCCGCATCGCTCGATCGGTCGGTCGCGGCTGGCAAGCCATGGAGGGCGGGCATGCAGCAGCCGGAAGAGGGCAGGGGAGCGATCGGTTTCCTGACCACCGTCGCGTCGGCGTCACACGGTGTCTTCGGCGGCTACCTTCTCGTGGACGAGGTGGGCCGGCCGCTGGAGTTTCACTGCACGGCGCCGGTGC
>CALCGM010000539.1 GCA_937900985.1 uncultured Planctomycetaceae bacterium
GTCGGCGTGGTCTACGCCGACGCGGCGCTCCACCTTCCCGACTTCCGTGCCGCCGAACGCACCTGCCAGCTGATCACCCAGGTCGCTGGCCGCAGTGGCCGCGGGCCCAAGGGGGGCCGCGTTGTGGTTCAGACCGCCACACCAGACCATCCCGCGATCCGCGCCGCAGCCGTCCACGACTACGAGGCCTTTGTCCGGCATGAGCTCCCGATCCGCGAGGCGCTCGGGTATCCACCGTTTGGCCAGGTGGTGCGGTTTGTGGTCCGCTCCCGCAGCGAGACGGCCGCCCGGGAATGGGCCGAGCATCTCGCTGGTCGGCTGCGGCGGCAGATTGAAGCCGCCGCCGAGGAGGCTGCTGGCATTCGCGTGCTCGGCCCGGCTCCCGCTCCGATCGAGCGACTGCGAGACGCCTGGCGGTGGCACCTCCAGGTCCAGGGACCAGACGGGGCGATCCTCCGTCGGCTCGTACGGCTGGCAACGGAGGGGCTGAAGGTTCCAGATTCCGTGGCCTGGATTGTTGACGTCGATCCCGTGGAAATGCTCTGAGCTGCATCAGCCGGGATCATCCGACGGCAACGAGGCAATCCGCGCGATCAGGGTGGCGGGAAAGAGGATCGCCGAGAGGCCTTCGAGCGCAGCGATCATCAGCGGGACTGAGCCGATCGGGATGAGGTCACTGAAGCCGGAGGTGGTGAGGGTGGAAAACGAGAGCCAGATGAAGTCCACCCAGCGGACCGTCCGGTCGCCCTCAAGATCTGCCGGCAGCACGTAGTCGGCAAACTCAAACATCCCCACCATCGCGTGCACGGCGGCGAAGAAGAAGCCGAGCATGATGAAGCTTGCCGCACCGCAGAAGATCCGCTGGATGCCCGTCACGCCATCCTTGTAGGCCTGCAGGATCGAGAGGACGACCGAAATCAGATAGATCGCCAGAAACAGGGCCATCGGCAGCAGCCGTACGCCGCGGTCGGTGACGATGTGGAAGGTGGCCCACAGGCAGGCTGCCCCGCTGAGGGCCGCGAGCACGATCGCGAGGCGGCGGTAGCCCAGGAGCAGGACGCTCGTGACTGAAATCGCCAGGCCAAGGATCACATAGCCCCCCGGCGTGAGCCGCTGCCCAGCATCAAACAGCGGCACCAGCAGGATCAGGGCGATCTGCCCGAGGAAGATCAGCAGGCCGTGATGCTGCAGTCGGGCGCGATGCGCGTGAGACCGCTCATGCGGAGGCATCGACGCATGCGGGGCATGCTGCATGGCCACCTGACGCAAGAAGCCGCCCAGCGTGTGCTCTTTCATCCGTTTTTCCCTGCTGCCCGTCATCTGGGTTCGTACCAGACGCCACCACCGGCGGCCCAAGGCGGCCGGCCGCGACGCTGCCTCCGCGACCGCTTCGAAACGACTCGTCTTTCTGCCCAGCAGAAACCAGCGGTACGATACAGGGCGGGAAACAAGCATGTCATACCGATCATTCAAGGAAATCCTGGGCGAAACCAGCCTGGAGAGGAAGTGTCGCTTCCTCTTCGGGCTCTGCCTGCTGCTGCTGATCACAGGCAGCTTCTGGTGGTATGGCAGCCGCACCGAGAGCCTCGTCTACACCAGCACACGAACGACCGGCCGCCACCTCGTCGACGCGGTGATGCTGCACCACCACTGGAAGACTCTCGAAGCCGACAAGAAATACACCACGCTCATCGAGACGCTCGGCCAACAGCTGCAGAGCCAGCCCTACACCTGGAAGATCCTGCGGCCCGACGCAGCCGGCGACGAACAGCAGGGCTACACCTCGCTCGACTCGGCGGTGCTCGACTACTTTGCCGACCCCGACGCCAACAGCGGCATGCTGCCGGAGGCGAGTGCTGGCACGGCCGTGCTGCCGGCCGATACCGGGGAGTATCGCGAGTTTCGCACCCCCGACAACGCCGAGTATCACTACTACCAGCCGATCCGTGCCCGGATGAGCTGCCTGATCTGCCACGAACACCGCGGCCCCACCAACCCGGTCGGTCCGCCCGGCCCGCGGCTGGCCGAAAACGAGCTGATGGCCGTGGTGAAGGTGGTGATCCCCGACTCCGCCACGCAAAACGCCATCAACTGGAATCGGGCAATCCTGCTGACGACAGCCATCGTCACCGTCTTCCTCGCGATGCTCGCGGCCTACGCGATTGTCCGCTACGTGATCGTCAAGCCACTGAAGCACCTGCGGGAGGTCAGCGATGAGGTCCGCAAAGGCAACGTGGCCGCCCGGGCCGAGATTCACACCGGCGATGAGTTTGAGGATCTCGGCACAGCCTTCAATCGCA
>CALCGM010000540.1 GCA_937900985.1 uncultured Planctomycetaceae bacterium
AGCGGCCTCGGCTCCGCCGAGGTGCCTCCGGCACCCGAAGACCCGTCCCGCTTGCCGAAGACCCCGGCACCCGAAGACCCGTCCCGCTTCGTCAATTGCCGCCTACGGGCTACCGCCCTGGTCGTCCGTTGGGCCAGTGCGTCTTCATCAAGGCGGTGTGCTCGTCCTCGGTCAGCCGGCCCGGCTGACGACTGCCGGCTCCGGTGCGGTCGGTCAGCGTGTCGCCAAGTTCCACTCGAGCTTTCTCGGCATGCTCCAAGAGCTGGGCAACCTTGTCGGGCATCTCGGCTGCGAGATCCCGGGTTTCGCCGGGGTCAGCGACCACGTTGTAAAGCTCGGTGCCGGTGGTCTTCTGCTGGTAGTCCACCGGCAGGCCCGCCTTCCCCCCTTCTCGACCGTCGAGCGTGCGGTAGCGGTGCGGCAGGACCAGCTTGTAGTCGCCGGCAATCACTGCCTGGAGCTCGTTCTGCCCGTAGTAGATCCAAAAGGCTTCGTGCGGTGAGGCCGCGTTGGCGTCGCCCGTGAGCAGCGAGCGAACGCTCACACCATCGATTTCCTGCTCGGGCAGCGGAGCCCCAATCAGCTCTGCAACCGTCGGCAGCAGATCGATGTTCATCGCAGCTGTGTCGCAGACCGTGCCGCACGGAATCTGGCCCGGCCACCGCATCACGCATGGCTCACGAAACCCGCCCTCCCAGGTCGTGCCCTTGCCTTCCCGCAGGGGGCCGGCCGATCCGGCATGCTCGCCGTAGGAGAGCCACGGGCCGTTGTCGCTGGTGAAGATCACGAGGGTCTGCTCATCAAGGCCGTTGGTGGAGATCGCGTTGATGATTTCACCGACAGACCAGTCGATCTCAGCGATCACATCGCCGTAAAGCCCGCGCTCGGTTGTCCCCTCGAAGCGATCGCTCACGGCCAGCGGCACATGTGGCTGTGGATGGGGCAGGTAGAGAAAAAAGGGCTGGTCGCGGTTGCGGTTGATGAAGTCGACAGCGCGAGCGGTGAGCCAGCTCGTCATCATCCGCTGATCGCGTTCGTCGGCTGTCCGCAGCCGCCGGGTGCCCTCAACGATCGGTAGCGGCGGAAAGGCGTTGGTCTGGGGATGCTGCGGCCACATGTCGTTGGAGTAGGGGATGCCAAAGAACTCATCGAAGCCGTGGCTGGTCGGCAGAAACGTCTCATGGTCACCGAGGTGCCACTTGCCAAAGATCGCGGTGGCGTAGCCTTGACCTCGGCAGAGCTCGGCAAGCGTTGTCTCGGTGGTGTTGATGCCATGCCGGCTGCCTGGGCCGAGGGCCCCGTGGATCCCAACTCGGTTGGGGTAGCAGCCGGTCAGGAGGGCGGTCCGCGAGGCGCTGCACACAGGCTGAGCGGCATACCAGCGACGAAACATGCGGCCCTCTGCGGCCATCCGGTCGATGTTGGGCGTCTTCAAGCCCTCCGCCCCAAACACACCCACATCACCGTAGCCCTGGTCATCGGTGAAGATGATCACGATGTTTGGCGGCCGCTCGGGCAGCCCCGCATCTGCGGGCCGGTTGCTGCTCCCCACCAGCGTGCACGCCGCACCAACGATCAGCATGAGCCGCACGAAGCGGCTCGCAGAATACCTGCCACACAGCATTGCTTGAGATCCCCTTCAACGAGACGCACCTGCGGCCTCTCAGTCAGCCGGCCTGCCCGAGATGTCTGCCTGAGCGGCCAACACCAGGCAGTTCTTCCCGCGTGGACGATCATACGACAGACGAGGCGTCTGATCACCGTTTGGAAACCACGCCACACCGCGCCACACCGCGGCGGGAGCCTGAGGCAGCGCAGCAGCGGCTTACTGGGCTGCAGTCGGGGCTGCAGAGCCGCTCGGCAGGCGACTGGAGGCAGAGCCGCCGGTCGGGGTGTCGAGCAGAATAATCTCGGCATCGCGACGCGGCCTGGGCTCACGATCCGGGCCGGTGTCAGGCAGCCTCACCGGGATGTAGTACGTCTGAACGTCTGGCGACGGCCGCTGAATGTCGACAGCGCCCCCCCCCACAGGGCGGTAGCTGAAGAACCCAGCGGCACCAACGAGCAACAGCAGCACCCCCACCATCGCGGCCATCACACCCACGACGAGCGACCCGCGGAAGCCGCGGCCCAGCTGCCGGCTGCGACGCTCCTCTGGCGAGATCTGCTGATAGGCATCGAGGGTTTTCCGCACAAACGCGGCATCGACATCAAGCTCGCGGGCAATTTCAAGAACAGATCGCTCCCCCAGCAGGCTCTCTCCCTGAGACTCCATCCGCATCGCCGTGCGGAGGATCGAGTCGACGTCGCTGCGAGGAATCCACCGCTCGGCCTCCCGCACGGGCATCACCGCAGCGGTCATGGCCAGCCCATCGAGCTCGTCGCCTGAGGGCCTCGAGAGTCCGATCGCGTCGAGCGCCGCCAGGGCTGCGGTTGCTGATGCAAATCGATTGGCGGGATCGCGGGCGAGCAGCTGCATCAGCCAGGCCTCAAGGGCGGGCGAAACATCGTCGCGAAGGTTTGCCAGTGGTGGCGGGTCCTCCACGGCGATCTGCCGCAGCAGCTTCAGCGGGCTGGCCTCACCAAAGGGCGTGCGGCCGGCCAGCATCTGATAGAGCGTAACCCCGAGGCTATAGAGATCGCTCGCGGCAGTGGCCTCCTCGCCGGCAGTAGCCTCCGGAGCGAGATACGAGACCGTTCCCAGCAGCGTGCCGGTGATCGTCAGGCTCTCCGCTCGCTCAAGGCTGCGGGCGAGTCCGAAATCGGTCAGTTTGTAGGTGCCATCAGCAGCCCGCAGGATGTTGGCCGGCTTCACATCGCGGTGCACGATGCCGGCGGCATGGGCGGCAGCCAGGCCAGCGAGCACCTGTCGACCACAGTCGGCGGCCGCCTCCGCTGAGAGCCGGGGCTTCTCTTTGAGGATCTGCTGCAGGCTCTGCCCGTTGACATATTCCATCGCCAGATACGGTGGCGTTGCCTGGGGCTCAAACTCGTAGATCTGCACCACATGCGGAGAGGTGAGTCGGGCGATGCTGCGGGCCTCCTCGGCAAACCGCTCCATCACGCTCGCTGCAGAGCCTTCGCCCGCCGCAAAACGTGGATGCAGCACCTTCACCGCCGCATCCCGCTGCAACGCATCGTCGTGGCCGCGGAAAACCGTGCCCATGCCGCCGCGACCAAGCACACCGCTGATCCGGTAGCGGCCGATGTGGTCGAGCTCGGCCGGCGTGCGATGAGCATCGCGGGCAGCTGGCGGCCGAGGCAGCGTGACACCCGGAGCGAGCGGCACAGCGTTGATCCAGTTGTCGAGGAAGAGCCCCAAGAGCAGGTAGATCACCACGCCGGGAACCACGCCCGTGAGCATGGTGAGGAGAATCGCCAGCAGCCGCACGGCCACCACCGGCACGCCCCGCCGCGTGGCCAGGC
>CALCGM010000541.1 GCA_937900985.1 uncultured Planctomycetaceae bacterium
CGTGGGCGAGACCATGGCGATCGGCCGCACCTTCAAAGAAGCGTTTCAGAAGGCGCTGCGTGGCCTGGAGGTGGGAGCCTTCGGGTTTGGCAGTGATGGGAAAGACCTCTGGGGCACGCCTCGGCAGCCGCCGCTGGATGAGATTCAGACTCGGGTGGCGGTCGCTGATCCTGACCGCGTCTGGTATCTGCGGTATGCCCTCAAGGCTGGCATCGGCGTGGAAGAGCTCCACGAGATCACGCAGATCGACCGCTGGTTTCTCGATCAGCTCGCTCAGATCGTGGAGATTGAAGACGAGGTGCGGGGAGCTGCCTCACTCGCCGGGCTCAACGATGTTCTGCTGCGGAAGGCGAAGCAGGCAGGTTTTTCCGACCGTCAGCTGGCCACCATGCTCTCGGTTTCTGAGCTGGAGGTCCGTGCGGATCGGATTCGCCGCGGGATCGTGGCGACCTACAAGGCGGTCGATACCTGTGCGGCAGAGTTTGAGGCCGCCACGCCCTACTTCTACTCCACCTGGGAGAGCGAAGACGAGGTTCCTCCCAAGCAGCCGGGGAAGAAGCGGGTGATGATCCTCGGCGGCGGTCCCAACCGCATCGGCCAGGGCATCGAGTTTGACTACTGCTGCTGCCATGCCAGCTTTGCCCTCCGCGAGATGGGCATCGAGAGCGTGATGGTCAACTCGAATCCCGAGACCGTCAGCACCGACTACGACACCAGCGACCTGCTGTTTTTTGAGCCGCTCACCTGCGAAGACGTGCTGAACATCGCCGACCGGGTGCAGCCCGATGGCGTGATCGTGCAGCTCGGCGGCCAGACGCCGCTGAACCTGGCCAGGGCACTCGCATCGGCCGGCCTGCCGATTATCGGCACCTCGGTCGACACGATCGAGATGGCCGAAGACCGCGAGAAGTTTCGCGACCTGCTCGACCGGCTCGGCCTCAAGCAGCCGGCCAGCGGTATTGCCAAAACGCTTGAGCAGGCTCGCCGTGAAGTGGCCCGCATCGGCTACCCCAGCCTCGTGCGGCCGAGTTTTGTGCTCGGTGGTCGGGCGATGGAGATCTGCTACGACCAGACCCAGTTTGAGCGGTATGTCGCGGAGGCCTTCGCCGTGGCCCAGGGGCAGCCGGTGCTGATCGACCGGTTCCTTGAAGATGCCATTGAGTGTGACGTCGACTGCATCTGCGATGGCGAGCAGGTGATCATCGCTGGTGTGATGGAGCACATCGAGGAGGCGGGCGTGCACTCGGGCGACTCAGCCTGTGCGATTCCTCCCCACTCCCTCTCGCCAGAAATCGTCGAGCGGATCAAGGCGGCTGCGGCCTCGATGGCGAGGAGCCTCGGGGTGATCGGCCTGATGAACGTGCAGTTTGCCGTCAAGAAAGAGGATGGCGAGCCGCAGATCTATGTCATCGAGGCCAACCCTCGCGCCAGCCGGACGGTGCCGTTCGTGGCCAAGGCAACAGGCCTGGCCGTGGCGAAGGTGGCGGTGAAGGCGATGGCCGGCCTGACGCTTGCCGAGCAGGGCGTCACCTCCGATCCGCAGCCGGCGCACGTCAGTGTGAAAGAGAGCGTGTTTCCCTTTGTGAAGTTTGCTGGTGTCGACATCGTGCTGGGCCCCGAGATGCGGAGCACCGGCGAGGTGATGGGGGTGGCCGACAGCTTCAGCCTGGCCTTTGCCAAGGGGCAGCTGGCCGCGGGCACGACGCTTCCCGAGACCGGGCGGATCTTTATCAGCGTGGCCCGCGAACAGGCCAAGGAGGCGATGGTCGATGTCGCTCGGCGGCTGATCGCGCTGGGCTTTGAGATCATCGCCACCTCCGGCACGGCCCGCACGCTCTCTGCTGCGGGGATCCCCGTCGAGGTGGTGCGGAAGCTGCAGGAAGGCCATCCCAATCTGATCGACTTTTTGATCGACGGCCGTGTGCAGCTGATCATGAACACCCCACGCGGCAAGGGAGCCCGCACCGACGAGGGGCGGATCCGAGCGGCAAGCGTGATGCATGGGGTGCCCTGCATCACCACGCTGCCTGCGGCCGAGGCCGTTGTGCGGGCGATGGAGGCGGAGCGCGAGTCACCCCTGTCCGTGCAGGCGATTCAAGACCGCTTCCCGGCGGCAGCAACGGCGATCGGCTAGGCGACGCTCCGGCTGGGCCGGCCGGCGTGAATACTCTCAAGCGAGCAGCCGCCATGACCGAGTTGGTTCTTCAGTTTTTGGGGCTCGCCGCGATCGTGGCTGCTGCAGGGACCGCCTTGGCGCTCTCGGCCGACCGGATTGCCGAAATCACGAGGCTTGGCCGGCTGCTCGTGGGCAGCCTGCTGCTGGCTGGGGCGACGTCGCTGCCTGAGCTGTCGGTCGATATTTCCGCGATTCGCAAGGGCCTGGCCGATCTGGCTGTGGGCGATCTGCTTGGCAGCAGCCTGATGAACCTGCTGATCCTCGCTGTGCTCGACCTGGCGGTGCGGTCGCGGGGCGGCATGCTCTCGCGTCAGGCCGCCTCGCACGCCCTCTCCGGCACGCTCTCGATTGGGCTCACGGCGATCGTGGGGCTGGCCGTGCTCACCGCCGGCAGACTGCCCGTGATCACGCTGATGAACGTCGGTGGCTGGTCGATGGCGGTGGTGATTGCCTATGCGCTCGGGGCGCGGATGATCTTTATCAATCAGCGGATCGCGGCTCGGGCGGCTGCCGACGCCGCTGAGGCCGCAGCGGGCGATGCCGCAGAACCAAAGGCCTCGCCGCACGGCTGGGGAGGTCTCTGGAAGCCAGCCACGGTGTTTCTCTTGGCCACAGTGGTGCTGGTCCTGACCGGGCCGCGGCTGGCGGAAACGGCTGGTGAGCTGGCGGACCAATCGGGGCTCGGTCGCACGTTCGTGGGCACGACGCTGGTGGCGATCGCCACCTCGCTGCCGGAGCTCGTCGCCAGCATCACGGCGATTCGCGTGGGGGCGTTCGACCTCGTGGTGGGCAATGTGTTTGGGAGCAACGCCTTCAATATGGTGCTGTTTGCCCCGCTCGACGCGATGCACGACGGGCCCCTGTTTGCGGCGGCCAACCCAGCCCATGCCGCCTCGGCCTTCGCCGTGATCCTGGCCACGGTGATCGCCGTGCTCGGCCAGCTCTACTCGTTGGAGCACCGCAAGCGGATTGTCGAGCCGGATGCCCTCTTGATGCTCGTCGTGCTCGCTGGCGCGTTCTTTCTCGTGTTTCGACTTTCCTGAGCCCGCGCCCGATACTGGGGTGAGGCGTTCAGACGCCGCGAGGGCGCCGCCGTGATGACTGCAAACCGAGTGTGAGGAGACGAGAGCCGGGTGAGTGACCAGCATCGCAAGGGTGGGCCCGTCTGGCATGCTCTCTCCGCCGAGGAGACGCTTGGGCGGCAGGGCGTTTCGTCTACCACGGGCCTCACGGACGACGATGTGCGGCGGCGGCGGGGCGACGTGGGGGCCAACACGCTGGCCGAAGAGCCGCCGGTGCCGGCCTGGAAACGGCTGGCGGCTCAGTTTCAGGATCTGGTGGTCTGGATCCTGATCGCGGCGGCGATCATCTCCGGACTGCTCGAGGAGTGGGTCGACACGGCGGCGATTCTGGCGATCGTGATCGTCAACGGGATCATCGGCTACGTGCAGGAGGCGAGAGCCGAGCGGGCGCTGGCCTCGCTGCAGAAGCTGTCGGCGCCGCTGGCGAAGGTGCTCCGCGGCGGCCATCTGGTTGGCGTGCCGGCTGCCGATCTCGTGCCTGGCGACATCATCGAGCTTGAGGCGGGCGACAACGTGCCGGCAGACGCTCGGCTGTTGGAGGCGTTTAGCCTGCGGGTGCAGGAAGCGGCCCTCACCGGCGAGAGCGTGGCCACCGAAAAAGAAGCCCATGCGGTGCTCGCTGAGGCGACGCCGCTGGGCGATCGACGGACGATGGTCTATTCCGGCACGGTCGTGGCCGCTGGTCACAGCACGGCCGTGATTGTGGCGACGGGCATGCAGACCGAACTCGGCCACATTGCCGGCATGCTCTCCCGCTGGCATCCCGAAGTCACGCCCTTGCAGC
>CALCGM010000542.1 GCA_937900985.1 uncultured Planctomycetaceae bacterium
GGCGGCGGCGAGCGGCGCTGCGGCAGACGATGGCCTGGAGCAGTATGGAATCTTTCTCGAGTCGGCTCCGCGGCCCGAGGTGTGCGAGCCGGCACCGACCTCCCTGCCGCTTCTGCTCGAGCCGGGCGACCGGATCTGCCTGATCGGCAACACGCTGCTGGAGCGGGCTGCGCTGTTTGGAGATCTGCCGGCGGTGCTGCACGCGGGCTTCCCTGAGCACGAGCTCGTGATTCGCACGCTCGCCTGGTCGGCTGATGAGGTCGACCTGATGCCGCGGCCGGAAAACTTTGCCGACCTTGAGCAGCATCTGTTGTATGCCAAGGCCGATGTGATCCTGGCAGCGTATGGCTTCAACGAATCGTTTGCCGGGGAGGCAGGCCTGCCGGCCTTTGAGGAGCGGCTGGCGGCGTTTGTCGCAGGTCTGAAAGCAAAGGCTTTCAATGGCGAGGCTGCTCCACGGATCGTGCTCCTCTCGCCGATTCCCAATGAGAACGTGGCGGGCGTCGCCGCAGCCGATCGCAACAACGCGGCGATTGCGGCCTACACCGACGTGATGCGAACGGTGGCCGCCGAGCAGGGCGTGGGATTCGTCGATCTCTATGGGCCGATGCTCCAGCCGCTTGCGGCCTCGGGCGATCTCACGATCAACGGCTGTCATCTCTCGGCCGCGGGATACCGGCGGCTGGCCGACGTGCTCTTCCGCGGGCTCTTTGAGGCAGCTCCCCCCTTGGCCGGCGAGCCGCTGCGAGAGGCGGTTGTAGACCTCGAGCGGCAGTTCTTTCGTCGCTACCGGCCGCTCAACACCTTCTACTACACCGGCGGCCGCAACGAGGCCTACGGCTACCTCGACTTTCTGCCGGCGATGCGGAACTTCGAGATCATGTGCGACAACCGCGACCGGAGAATCTGGGCCCTGGCTGCGGGCCAGCCCACGGCGGACGATATGGGCGATGCGAATCTGCCCTCGCTGCCGGCCGTCGATGAAACCCGTGGTGCCAACGAGTGGCTGCCTGCCGACGAGGAGCGGAAGGCCTTTCAGGTGGATCCCCGGTTTGAGGTGGAGCTGTTTGCGGGCGAGGAGGAGTTTCCCGAGATCGCCAACCCGATCCAGGTCCGCTGGGATACCCGCGGGCGGATGTGGGTCTGCACCTCGCAGGCCTATCCACACATCTACCCGGGCCAGGAGCCGCACGACCGGCTGGTGATCCTCGAAGACACCGACGGCGACGGGAAGGCCGATGAGTCAACCGTCTTCGCCGACGACCTGCATGTGCCGCTCTCCTTTGAGTTTGGTGATGGCGGTGTGTATGTCTCGGAGCAGCCACACCTGACCTTCCTGGCCGACACCGACGGCGACGACCGGGCCGACATTCACGAGGTGCTGCTCTCAGGCTTCGGCACGGAAGACTCCCACCACTCCCTGCACGACTTCATCTGGTCGCCCGATGGGGCCCTGCTCTTTCGCGAGTCGATCTTCCATCACAGCCAGGTGGAAACGCCCTACGGGCCGGTGCGTCAGCAGAACAGCGGCTGGTTTCGCTACGAGCCCAAGACGCATCGGCTCACAGCCATGGGCACGTATCCCAGCACCAACCCCTGGGGTGTGACCTTTGATCCGTGGGGCAACCATGTCGCCAGCCATCCGATCTTTGCCGAGGCCTTTCACAGCCTCGACCCACCCTACCCGCAGCAGCACGCCCGGCCGCAGGGACTGCAGGCCTACTCCGGCACCTGTGGCCAGGCCTTTGTCGATGCACCAGGCTTTCCCGCGGAGCTGCAGGGCGGCTTCATCAAGGCCCGCTACAAGCCGACCAACCGGATTGAGATCCACCGCTGGGTGGAAAATGCCTTCGGCTTCAACGAGCAGTATGTCAGCGACCTGATCTTCTCCACGAATCTCAGCTTCATCCCAGTCGACCTGCACTTCGGGCCGCGTGGCGATCTTTTCATTGTCGACTGGTACAACCCGGTGAAGGGGCATGCCCAGTATTCCCTGCGAGACTCGCGGCGCGATCGTGGGTCGGGGCGAATCTGGCGGGTGACGGCCAAGGCTGGCGAGACGAGCCAGATGCCCGAGATTGCCGGGGTGAGCGACGACGCTCTGGCCGCGCTCTTGGGGCACCGCGAGTTTCGCATCCGCTATCTGGCCACGCGCGAGCTGGCCAGCCGCGATGTCAGCCAGGCTGCCGCAGCGATTGATCGCTGGGTGATGGGCCTGGCCGATGAAGATCCGGATCGCCTGCGAAAGCTGGCTGAGGCGATGGCGGCGCTGTCGACGATTGGCGTCGTGCGGCCCGACCTTCTTGAGGAGCTGGCGGCGAGTGATGATCACCATGCCCGAGCCGCGGCCGTGAGGCAGCTGCGTTTCTGGCATGCGTCGGTTCCGCATCGGCACGACATCCTGGCCCGTGCGGCTGTCGATGCTTCCGGCCTCGTGCGGATGCAGGCCGCGATCGCGGCGAGCTGGATCGGAACGCCTGAAGCCCTGGAGGAGGTGATCCGCATCTTCCGCCAGCCGCTCGGTGGGCATCTGGCGTATGCGGCCGTCTGTGCCCTTGAGTCGGCGCCGCTGGCACGACACTGGCAGGACGATCCGGCGAGCCCCGTGCCAGCGCTGCTCGCCCGCGGGAAGCGGTCGCTCACGATCGTGGAGCCGAGAGCGACGGGCAAAGACCTCGCCTTCGATCGGCAGCTGGAGACTGCGGAGGTGCGGATCTCCTGCGAGCCCGAGCGGATGCTCTTCACCACGCGGCAGTTCACGGTTGCTCCCGGGCAGCCGGTGAAGCTCGTGTTTACCAATCCCGATGCCACCGATCACAACCTTGTGATCACCCAGCCAGGGGCGATGGCTGAGGTCGGCATGGCAGCCAACGAGATGGCCCGCGATCCGAAGAATGCCAGCAGCGATTTCCTGCCGGAGAGCAAGCGTGCGGTGATCATCGAGGCCACACCGATGATCGGGCCGACGCGGAAGTCGCTCGTGCATGTGCTGCGGTTTGAGGCGCCCAGTGAGCCTGGGATCTATCCCTATGTCTGCACCTTTCCCGGGCACTGGATCGTGATGAACGGCCAGATGGTCGTGGCCCGCGATCAGGCAAAGGCCGAGCTGCTTCTGGAGACCTGTCGCCCGAGCATCGTGCAGGCCTGGACGCTCGACGACTTCGCTGATCTGCAGGCGTCGGAGTCAACAGCGCCGGCCGATGAATCCACACTGACCCGCGGCATGCACGCCTTCGTGAAGGCGCAGTGCACGCAGTGTCATGTGGCGGCGGGGCACGGCGTGAACCTGGGGCCAGACCTGATTGAGAGCGTCAAGAAACTGCGTGGCCGTGAGCTTTTGTCGCACGTGCTCGACCCGTCGCTGAAGATCGACGACCGCTACCGCACCGTGCAGTTTGTATTGCGAAACGGCCGTGTGCAGTCCGGGGTGGTGGTGGGGGAAACGCCGTCGGCGTGGCGGGTGATGCCCAACTTGCTCACGCCAGACGCGGTGATCGCGATTCCCAAGGCCACCGTCGACGAGCAGATCCCCTCGCAGATCTCACCGATGCCCGAAGGCCTGCTCAACGTGCTCACCCGTGAGGAGATTCGGGCGCTGCTGGCGTTTCTCGAGGCAGGCGAGGATCTGCCAG
>CALCGM010000543.1 GCA_937900985.1 uncultured Planctomycetaceae bacterium
TAGACCGCCATCACCACGATGCTCAGCCGCACCAGCCTGCCGACGGCGGCGCCGTAGACGCCGGTGGTGATCTCAAAGAAGAGATTGAAAACGCGAAAGAAGGCCGCCAGCAGCCGGTTGACCAGTGGAGCGGCCAGCCAGCCAGCCCCGCACCCGCCGGCAAACACCGTCAGCCGCACGATCCAGCTGAGCAGCTCCAGCGACAGCCCGCCTTGGAGGGCCTGCCCAGCCCCCGCTTCGGGAAGACCGCCGGGCAGCAGGCTGCCAGCCGCCACGACCGCCCGGTCTTCGAACAGCCAGATCGCCAGCAGGCCAGTCAGCAGGGCGACGCCTGCCTGCGGCAGGGCCTGGCGAGTGGCAGCCGACCGGGTGTGTGCGGCCGACTCCTGTTCGTGGCCGCGAAAGAGCACCACCGCCATCGCCGGCGAGAGCGTCAGCGAGTTGAAGGTGGAGATCACGGTGCTCGCCGCAATCGTGAGGGCAAACTGCTTGTAAAACTCCCCGCTGATGCCCGCGATAAACGCCGTCGGCACAAACACGCTCACCAGGGCCAGCGACGTGGCGATCAAGGCCCCCGAGACCTCACTCATCGCCTTCCGCGTGGCCTCCCGAGAGGAGAGCCCCTGCGAGAGCCACCGCTCGACGTTCTCCACCACCACAATCGCGTCGTCGACGACGATGCCGATCGCCAGCACGAGGCCAAACAGCGAGAGGTTGTTGAGGGAGAAGCCGAGGCCGGCCATCACCGCGAGCGTGCCGACGAGCGAAACCGGCACAGCGAGCATTGGGATCAGCGTGGCCCGCCAGTCCTGCAGGAAGATCAGCACCACGAGAAACACGAGCACGACCGCTTCGAAGAGCGTCTTGACCACCTCCTGCACGCTCTCCTCCACAAACACCGTGGTGTCGTAGTGGATCGCGTAGCGGAGGCCCTCGGGGAAGTCGCGGGCAAGCGTGGCCATCTCGCTGTGGATTGCCTCGGCGGTGGCCACCGCGTTGGAGCCGGGCAGCTGGAAGACGGCGATCGTGACGGTGGGCTCACCGTCGAGCCGGCTGGCCATCTCCTCGTCTTTGGCGCCAAGCTCCACCCGGCCGATGTCGCGAATCCGCACGATGCCGGCGGAACGGGCGGGCCCTTCACTGCTGCCGCCCTCCCCGGCCTTCACGATCACCTCGGCAAACTCTTCGGCCGTCGGCAGCCGCCCGGTGGTGTTGATCGGCAGCTGAAAGTCGACCACGCCGACGGTCGGCTCGCTGCCGAGTCGCCCTGCGGCCACCTGCACGTTCTGCTCGCGAAGCGCTCGCACCACATCGCCAGCGGAGAGGCTGCGGGCGGCGAGCTTGTCGGGGTCGAGCCAGATCCGCATCGCGTAGTCGCGGCCGCCGAGAAAGCTCACGTCGCCCACGCCAGGAATCCGGGCGAGGGCATCCTTCACCTGTAGCGTGGCGTAGTTGCTCAAATACAGCTGGTCGTAGCGGCCGTCGGGCGAGGTGAGATTCACACACAGCAGGATGCTCGGCGACTTCTTCTTGACCGTCACGCCCTGGCGGAGCACCTCCTCAGGCAGCTTGGCCTCAGCGATCGCGACCCGGTTTTGCGTGAGCACCTGCGCCTGGTCGATGTCGGTGCCGAGGGCGAAGGTGACGTCGATCGTGGCGGTGCCGTCGCCGCTGCTCTTGCTCGAGACGTAGAGCATGTTTTCGACACCGTTGACCTCCTGCTCGATCGGCGTGGTCACGGTGTCGGCCACGATGCTGGCGCTCGCGCCGGGGTAGACCGCCTGAATCGAGATTGTCGGCGGGGCGATCTCGGGATACTGCCCCACCGGCAGGCCAGCCAGCGCCACCAGCCCCACGATCACGATCACGATCGAGAGCACGCTGGCAAAGACGGGCCGGTCGGCGAAGAAGTGGGAGAACATGCTCAGGCGCCGTCGGGTCGCACGGTGATGCCGGGACGGACACGGGTCAGGCCGCTTGTGATTACTCGGTCGGCCTCGCTGAGCCCCGCATCGATCACCCGCAGCCCCTCGCTGAGGAAGCCGAGGCTGACCGGCCGGATTGCCACACGGTTGTCGTCGTCGACCACATACACAAACTTGGTGCCCTGATCGGTGCCGATCGCCCGCTCAGGAATCAGCAGGGCCGACCGCGGGTCGCCAAAGGGGAGCCGCGCCCGCACAAACATGCCCGGCATCAGCAGCCGCTCGGGGTTTTCCAGCACCGCCCGGCAGCGGACGGTGCCGGTGCCCGCGAGGACGGCGATGTCGACAAAGTCGAGCACACCCCGCCGCGGAAAGCCCTCGTCGGTGACCAGCTGCACGTCGACGGGAATCGCCAGCTCTTTGATGTTTCGCCACTCCACGGGCTGCGCACCCGTGCCGGCCACCTTCGCTGCCGCCCGCTGGCGGGCGAGGATCACCGACCGCTCTTCAGCTTCAAAGACCACGTAGACCGGATCGATGCTGGCGACGGCCGTCAGGCGGGTCGCCGAGGCTTCGGTGCCCGAGACCAGCTCGCCCACATCGACAAACCGCCTGCTGATGCGGCCGGTGACCGGCGAGGTCACGCGGCAGAAGGAGAGGTCGAGCTCTGCCTGGGCCAGCTGCGCCTTGGCTGCGGCGAGCATCGCGGCGTTGGCATCCCGCTTGGCGACCGCGATTTCATACTCCTCTTGGGTGACGGCCCCCTTGGGCAGCAGCTTCTCCTTGCGGACGACTTCGCTCTTCTGCTCAGCCAGGATCGCCTCCTGCTTGGCAACCTCGGCGGTGGCGGAGTCGCGGGCGATCTCGAAGGGCCGCTCGTCGATCGTGAAGAGAAGGTCGCCTTCGCTCACCGCCTGGCCATCGATGAAGTGCACGGCCGTGACGAAGCCGGAGACACGGGCCTTGATCTCCACCTCGTGCACCGCCTCCACATTGCCGGTGAAAACCACATGGTCGAGCACCTCCCGGCGGACCGGCTGGGCGACGCTCACCTCCGGCGGCGGCAGCTTGGCGATGGGCGGGGGCTGCCGCGTGCAGCCGACGAGCATCAGAGCCACCGAGACGAGAGCCCAGCGGTCATTTCTTCCCCTCATGGCGGGAGCCCGAGGAGGTTCAGCGGCTCCCCGCGCACGCAGCATGGATCGGCTGCTGCCGATGTCTCGCGTGTTTACCCGGAGCAACACCACCATACGCCACATGCCCTTCCTACTGTCTGTTCGCACCTCAGAGAACGCGTCGACTCTACCAAGCCAGCGGCCACGGCGACGATCAGCCCCGCCACAGCGATACAAGTCGCGATCGCGTAATGCGATCGTCGCGGGTTGCCAGCGGGTAGCCACCGGCCCTTGCTGTCGCCACGATCAGGCGATCAGCGGGATCGTTGTGGAAACGAGGCGGGAGCCTGTTCATCTCGCTCACACTCGCTGGGGTGATCGGCAGCACTTCAACGGTTCGCGGACTTGCGGCGACGGCGAGCCATTCTTCCAGAGGAAAGGTCAGCTGCAGCCGGCCAAGATGGACGAGCAACGCGACTTCCCACAGACTGATGTCACAGATCAGCGGGCGTTTCCCCGGCGGGAGCGTGTCGAGCACCTGCCGCTCGCGGTCTCGCAGACGCTGGTCTCCGAGGAGCCACCAGACCCAGATG
>CALCGM010000544.1 GCA_937900985.1 uncultured Planctomycetaceae bacterium
GCCCAGTCAAAAAAGTAGCGTGTGTAGTAGGAGGCACTCGTGGAGAGGCCGATGCGGGTGTCGAAGAGATACGGCTCCTGGAAGGTGGCCGTGTATCGCTGCAGTTCGGTGCCCGGCGCTGCTTCCAGACGGAACCGCTGGCCGGCTCCGCGGAAGGCGGTGCCGTTGCGGATGTCGTCCCAGGAGGTCGGCAGCCGGAAGAGGTCGAAGTTCTGCTCGTCGATCACGATGTTGCCGACGAGGCCGGCGTTGGAGTTGACGCCTGCACCGATCATCATTCGGCCGGTCTGTGTTTCCTCGGCGTCGATGTCGACGACCACGTAGGGCTCATTGCCCGGAAAGACCGGCGGCGGCTGATTGGGGAAACCTGCCCCAGGAAAGGGCTGGCCTGGCAGTGGCTGGACGCCCGGCACAACACCGGGAGCAAACCCTGGAGCAAACCCCGGCTGGGCCCCAGGGGCCATCGGAGGCAGGGCACCGCCGTAGCCAACCGCGGGCGGAATCCCGCCTGGAGGCTCTACCTGGCCTGGTGCGGGCAGCTGCGCCATGCGGGGAGCAGGCGGCACCGTCGACTGGCCGTAGTTGATCGTCTCCGGGCCTGTCGGCGCCAGCGGTGAGCCACCATAGGCTGGCTGGCTGGGGGGAGGCTGCTGGCCGTAGGGCTGCTGTGGAGCGAACGGCTGGCCGCCGGGGCTCTGCCCTCTCCAGACGGTGCCGGTTGCCAGCGGATCGCTCTGCGGCGGCGCCGATTCACCACCGCGGTCACCACCAGCGGGGGCCGGCTGCGACTCGCCATACACCTCGGGCTCGGCCGCGGTGCCCTCGAGCACGAGATCGATGACGACATCCTGGGGCTCGTCGTCGGGGCTCTGGCCGCGGAAGCCTGGCTGGCCGGCGAGCTGGGTGTCGGCGGCATCGGGCTTGGAGAACACGATCCGCGGGCCTTCGCCCTTGGCGGGGTCGTTGAGGAACAGGCTGCTCGACTTCAGCCGCCGCTCATCGTCGCGGAGCTTGCGAATGTCGAGGATGTCGCCGGGCCGCAGCGAGAGCCGATTGAGGATCGTGCTGTGCCGTGTGTGGGGGTGCTCCCCGCCGATCCGCACGTTGATCTGGCCGACGCGATACCGCTGGCCTTCGGTGACGTTGTAGACGAGGTCGAGCTGCCCCGGCTCCTCAAGGAAGCGAGGATCGGCGCGGATGTCGGCAAACACGAAGCCGCGGCCGCCATAGATGTCGCGAATCAGGCCCAGGTCGGAATCCATCTTGGACTGATTGAAGAACTCACCGCCGGCAAGCTTCAGGTCTCGCTCAAGAAACTCTCCCTTGAAGCGGGTGTTGCCCACAAAGGAGACGTTGCGAACCTTGTAGCGGGGGCCTTCGCTGATCACGAAGGTGAGGAATGTCCAGTCGCGGATCGGTCCGTGGACGACCTCGATTTCGCGGCCGACGCGTGCCTGAAAGAAGCCCAGGCTGCGGTAGTAGGCGGTGAGCATTTCCACGTCGGCGTCGACCTTCTCTCGGTCGATGTCGCCGCCGAGCAGCCAGAAGACGCCAGGTTTGCTCTGGATCTGCGTGAGCAGACGGGCGTCGGAGGCGATCTCGTTGCCCACGAAGGTCGTCCAGAGCGACTTGCGGGCTCGACCCTCGTCGATGAGATACACCGCGCCGCGGTCGCCAGGCTTGTTGCCTTCGACAGTGGTCACCTTGGCCGCGTCGTAGCCCTTTTCGTGGTAATACGACTCGATGCGTCGGCGGGCTTCCTCGACGACGTAGGGGTCCATCGAGTCGCCCACGTCGATCTCAGCTTTCTTGCCGAGCGTCCGCGTCGTGACCCGCTGGTTGCCGACAAACCGCACGTAGCCAAGCATCGGCCGCTCGACCACCTGGAAGATGACCACGATGCCTTCAGACACCCGCACATACTTGGGATGCACGTCGACAAACTTGCGAGAGCGATGCAGGCTGCGAACATCCTCCTCGATCATGGAGGCGTCGAAGATCTGGCCAGCACGGGTCTGCAGCGTGGGCAGCTTGGAGACCTCGGTCACCTCGTTGCCCTCGATCCGCACCTCGACGATGCGGTTGGCTTCCTCACTCGCCGCGGTGGCGTCGGTGGGGGCCAACGGCTCGACGCCGAGGTCCGGAAGGCTGCCCCCACCGGCGGCTGCCGGCGGGCTGCTCGCAGCAGGTGGAGGCGGAAGCTGAGCGGCGGCGGTTGTCGCCGTGAGTGCAGCTGTGGCAAACACAAGCATCACCACGCAAAGCAGTGTGGCAACTTGGCTCGGCACGAACCGCGGCATGATCCGGTGGAGAGGGCGCATGTGTGGCGTCGGCAAAGGAAGCGTCTTTCTCGGGCCCAGAGGGGGCGGAGAGGAATACTGAACCGGTCGCTCACACCACAACCCGAAATCCGACAGGGCATGGGCGATCGTGGCCGGTTTTTTTGCGGTGGCCGCCCCATCGGCTACGACGCGGTTTTCCAGGATTTCCCAAAGTGCCGAAAACCTTGACCGTGCTGGAAAGTGTCAGGTACGTTCGACCGGGAAGATGGCTGCGCGCTGTTGCCATGCCCACTCGCCCCAAGGCCAGACCAGTTTCAGGGGCCATGCAGCCAGGGATCTCCCATGCCTCCCAAGATCATCGATCTGAGCAAGACCGACGATCCTCGGGATGTCGTGCA
>CALCGM010000545.1 GCA_937900985.1 uncultured Planctomycetaceae bacterium
AAGCCAGGCTTGCGGCGAATCTCCCGCATCAGCCGTCGGCAGCCTTCCAGATCGCCGAGGCAGGGGAACACCACCGCGTCGATTTCATCGCAGAACGCCCGGTATTTGGTGCGGGCGTGGGCGTCGAGCAGGGCTTCGTTCCAGGCCACCAGCCGGTAGCCCTCCGGGAGCACCGGAGGCCGCCGCGGGATGAGCAGGTCAGCCTCCATGCGGAACCGCTTGAAATACGTCGATGCCACCGTGTTCCTCCCGGGGCGGGGCCGCCAAAGCGCAGCCCCGGTCGGCGAAGCTGCGTGCCGGCGTTGGGTGACCGGCAGCGGATGCTCTGCACCTTAAGAATGCCCTCAATTCCGGTCAACTGACCGGTGGAGCGAAACGTCGGCGTCGGCGTTCTCGGAGGGGCGGAGAGGGGTGGCGTTGATTGCAACAGTCGCACGGGCCTGGTAGATTTTTTGATGGATCAAAAAATGGTTTTTGAGTGTCCTCAGACCGTGTGCAAAACCCTGTTTTCTTCGCGAATCTTCGTTGCGTGTGTCCTTGCTGCCGCCCTCGCTGTGGGTGGCTGTGGCGACGCGGTTGACGAAAATCAGCGGCCGACGGTGGTCGCCACAACCACGATCGTGGCCGATCTCGTGCGGCAGATCGCGGGCGACGAGGTTGAGGTGGTCAGCCTGATGGGGCCGGGGATCGACCCCCACTCCTACCGGCCAACGCCTCGGGATGCCGACCGCCTCGCCCGGGCCGACCTGGTGCTGGCCTCGGGGCTGCACCTCGAGGGCAAGCTTGGGGAACTGCTCGAGCGGATGGGCCGTCGCAAGCCGGTTGTGTTTGTGGCGGAGGCGGTGGATGAGCCGCTGCGGCTGGAGGCGGCGGCCGGCATTCCCGATCCACACGTCTGGTTTGATCTTTCGCTCTGGACCGCCTGCATCGATCCGACCGTGGCGGCGCTCTCCGAGCGGGTGCCGCACGCTGCCGAAGCGTTTCAGGCCGCGGGCGACCGCTATCGCGATTCCCTGCTGGCCGCCCACGACGAGGTCAAGGCGGCGGTGGCCACGATCGCTCCGCAGCAGCGGGTTCTGGTGACCGCCCACGACGCCTTCCGCTACTTCGGCCGCGCGTATGGGATCGAGGTCGTTGGCGTGCAGGGGGTGAGCACGGAGAGCGAGGCGGGGCTTGCCGACATCAACCGGCTCGTCGACCTGCTCGTGGAGCGGAAGGTGCCGGCGGTGTTTGTGGAGACGAGCGTGCCCGACCGCAGCGTGAAGGCGATCTGCGAAGGAGCCGCCGCACGCGGCCACGCGGTGACGACCGGAGGCCGGCTCTACTCCGACGCCCTCGGCGAGCCCGGCAGCGGTGCTGAAACGCTCGAGGCCGCGATCCGGGCAAATGTGGCCGTGATCGCAGGCGCCCTCGGCGGGGCTGAGCCCGACGGCACTGAGACGGTCGAGCCGGTGAGTGCCCCTGGAGCCACAGCAAACGCACCGTGAGCACACCCCCGCTGCTGGAACTGCATGATGTGACGGTTGCCTACCACGGCCGGCCCGTGCTGTGGCATGTCGATCTCGCTGTGGAGAGCCCCTGCCTGTTTGGCATCATCGGCCCCAACGGTGCTGGCAAGAGCACGCTCGTGAAAGCTGCGCTGGGCATCGTGCCCCTGGCCGATGGCTGGGTGAAGTTTTTTGGTGAGCCGCTCGACCGCGTGCGGGGCCGGGTGGGCTACGTGCCGCAGCGGGAGAGCGTGGACTGGGACTTTCCGGTGCGGGCGATCGATGTGGTGCTGATGGGCACCTACCACCGCCTCGGCTGGATGCGGCGGGTCGGCCGGGCCGAACGGGAGCTGGCCGCGGCCTGCCTCGACCGCGTCGGGATGGCAGACTTTGCCACGCGGCAGATCGGCCGGCTCTCCGGCGGCCAGCAGCAGCGGGTGTTTCTCGCGCGGGCGCTGGCTCAGCAGGCCGAGATCTACTTTCTCGATGAGCCGCTCGCCGGTGTCGACGCCCAGAGCCAGCAGCAGATCTTTCGCGTGCTCTCCGAGCTCCGCGACGAAGGCAAGCTCGTGCTGATCGTGCACCACGACCTGCGAACGGCCGCCACCTGGTTTGACCGCGTGGCCCTGGTCGACATGCGGCTGGTGGCCGCCGGGCCGACCGCGGAAGTGCTCTCGCGAGAAAACCTGGCCCGCACCTACTCAGGCCACCTTGAGGTGCTCGACGAGCTTGGGCGGGCCGTCGAGGCGGGGAGGCGAACGCCGTGACGATGCTGACTGCGGTCGCAGAGCTGCTCGGCCTTTCGTCCAACACCCTCGTGGTGACCGTGGCGATGGCGGCTGTGGGGATGGCTGCGGGCGTTGTGGGCTGCTTCAGCGTGCTCAGGCGGCGGGCGCTCATCGGCGACGCGGCGGCGCACGCCACGCTGCCGGGCGTGGCCCTGGCCTTTGTGATCACCGGCAGCCGCGGTCTGCCAGTGCTGCTGATAGGCGCCGCCGTCTCGGCGGTGGCGAGCCTGGGGCTGCTGGTGCTGCTGCGGCGGTTCACCCGCACCCGCGACGATGCCGCCACGGCGATCGTGATCGGGGTGTCGTTTGGGGTGGGGGTGGCGCTGATTTCCGGCCTGGTGGCCCGGGGCGTGCCTGGGAGCGGCGGGCTCGAACGCTTTCTGCTCGGCTCCACCGCATCGCTTTCGGCGGCGGATGCCGGCCTCCTGGTGCTGGTGTCGCTGCTCTCCACTGGCCTGGTGGCGGCGTTTGTGAAAGAGGCCACGGTTGTTTCCTTTGATCCCGGCTTTGCTGCGGCGGCAGGCTGGCCGGTGTGGTGGATCGATTTTGCCCTCGTGGCGATGACCGCCGTGATGGTGGTGGCGGGGCTGCCCGCGGCTGGTGCGGTGCTGGTCACGGCGCTGGTGGTGATCCCGCCGGTGGCGGCGCGGCAGT
>CALCGM010000546.1 GCA_937900985.1 uncultured Planctomycetaceae bacterium
GAAAGCGCCGCTCGATGCTCTCTGTGCTGCTCTGCAGCCGGGAAACCGGTGCTGCTCCAGCAGCGGCCTTGGCTGTCAGCCGCCGCCAGTCCCCAAGTTGACCTCCCCTCTCGCTGCCGCCTTCCCCTTTATGGACAGCAGCCCCAGATCCGGGCTGCATCGCCGCGAAATGCCAGCAGCGCGGCCTCCCCACTCGGAGCCTCCGTCGTGCACCTGAAACTCGCGGCATGCCGCAGAGCCGCGTTACAAGACGCCGAATCACCCACAGATTCTGGGGAAGAGCCCCTATTCTCCGGTCACTGCCAGGGCCGCCTCCAGCCAGGCGGTACGTTGCTCCTCGCCGTCGGCCACTGTCGCCCATTCACGGCGGATGAGTTCGACGTTGAGTTCCGAAGCATTCGCGGCGATCAGCGTGCGGATGTCTTCCTGGTCCTGGGGGCGAAAGGCCACCATCTTCGTGATGATCAGCCCCTCGGCCGCGAGCACCCGGAGCGAGTGGCCGGCCGTCCACGGTATCGACGTCGCCGCGGCCAGCGCATGGGCGTAGAGCGGCAAAACCGGCTTGAGCCAGTCGATCCGAACCACGCCAAATCGGAAGGCCGTCATGTGGTGCTGAACGAACTCCCGGATGACGGTGTCGGCGTCGAGCGAGAATCCGCGGCGAATCAGTTCATCGAGCAGCCCAGGCAGCGCCACCTGCGGCACGGACAGAAGGATGTCTACATCCTGTGTGAAACGGGGGCGGCCGCGGAGCATCGTCGCGAGTCCGCCGAGCAGTGCATATTCGATGCCACGCTCGACAAAGACTTCGCTGAGCGTCTCGACGGCCGTCACCAGATCGCCCGCAAGCGACTCAGTGGGTTCGGGCATGTCGCACCACGAACTGGCTGATCGCCTCTCGGGCGGCCTGCTCCTGCCGCTCTTGCTCCGCTTCGAGATGGGCTCGTTTCGGTGACCTCGCCAGCAAGATCGCCCCCCCGGCGAGGGTCGATCGAATCGCCCGCATCCGCTCCTCGGGCGAGGCGGTGCGAAAGCGGGCAGCCTCCTCGGCGATGACCGCGGAGTCGCTCGGAAAACGGAGGACACCGATGACCATGGCGTGGCAACGCTCGCAACCGGGATTTGAAACTCTGTAGGAAGTATACGAACCAAACGGTGCCAGCCACCAAATCTGGGCCACAGCCCTTGGCGAGGCCCGCGGGCCTGAAGCCCTTTGAGTAGCGTGGAGCAGGTGGATGATTCGGGGCAGAAAAGTTGCCAGCTTGCCCACCTGCGTGGCCGAACGCCTGTTTTTATCACGACCTACCAGCTTGGTTATCGCTTCTGGATTGTGGTCGGAACCAAAGACTCCATTGTGAAACGACTCGATGAGCTGTGGGAGAAATATTCGGAGGAATCTTTCGAGCTGACAAATCCGTAGTCCTTCTCCGACTCCACAGGAACGGCTCAAGGCTTCCCCCTGCGAACCAGTATCCGCAGCCGTCCAGCCTCGTACTGCGAGGCATTGTTCGCAAAAGTCCAGTCGCTGGCACACGAGATCGAGCGACTGCTCAGATTCAGCGGACCGCCGTTTTTGTCCGGTCCAGGGTTGGCAAGCGAGCCGCTCTGCGGCCTATTCTCCGGTCACTGCCAGGGCCGCCTCCAGCCAGGCGGTACGTTGCTCCTCGCCGTCGGCCACTGTCGCCCATTCACGGCGGATGAGTTCGACGTTGAGTTCCGAAGCATTCGCGGCGATCAGCGTGCGGATGTCTTCCTGGTCCTGGGGGCGAAAGGCCACCATCTTCGTGATGATCAGCCCCTCGGCCGCGAGCACCCGGAGCGAGTGGCCGGCCGTCCACGGTATCGACGTCGCCGCGGCCAGCGCATGGGCGTAGAGCGGCAAAACCGGCTTGAGCCAGTCGATCCGAACCACGCCAAATCGGAAGGCCGTCATGTGGTGCTGAACGAACTCCCGGATGACGGTGTCGGCGTCGAGCGAGAATCCGCGGCGAATCAGTTCATCGAGCAGCCCAGGCAGCGCCACCTGCGGCACGGACAGAAGGATGTCTACATCCTGTGTGAAACGGGGGCGGCCGCGGAGCATCGTCGCGAGTCCGCCGAGCAGTGCATATTCGATGCCACGCTCGACAAAGACTTCGCTGAGCGTCTCGACGGCCGTCACCAGATCGCCCGCAAGCGACTCAGTGGGTTCGGGCATGTCGCACCACGAACTGGCTGATCGCCTCTCGGGCGGCCTGCTCCTGCCGCTCTTGCTCCGCTTCGAGATGGGCTCGTTTCGGTGACCTCGCCAGCAAGATCGCCCCCCCGGCGAGGGTCGATCGAATCGCCCGCATCCGCTCCTCGGGCGAGGCGGTGCGAAAGCGGGCAGCCTCCTCGGCGATGACCGCGGAGTCGCTCGGAAAACGGAGGACACCGATGACCATGGCGTGGCAACGCTCGCAACCGGGATTTGAAACTCTGTAGGAAGTATACGAACCAAACGGTGCCAGCCACCAAATCTGGGCCACAGCCCTTGGCGAGGCCCGCGGGCCTGAAGCCCTTTGAGTAGCGTGGAGCAGGTGGATGTTTCGGGGCAGAAAAGCTGCCAGCTTGCCCACCTGCGCATCTCGTGGACCGCGTCATTCCCCCGGTGCCCGTACGGCAGTGGATGGTCTCCGTGCCGAAGAGGATCAGCCGGCCGGGAGGCCCCCTTTGCCTGTTGCCACCCAGACCGGCTCCTCGCTCCAGGGGAAGCCGGTGGCCAGCACCTCGATCACGGCCTCCGGCAGCACCAGGGCGTCGAGGCGGGGATCGAGCCGACCTTCTTCCGCTTGCGAACCCCCGGTTCGAAGTGAGCCGGCTCCTGCCGGCGGGCGGCGGGCGGCGAAAGGGATTCTCCGCGAGCAAGGTCAGGAGGCTTTCCGCCTTGGGCCGCAATCCTGCGGCAGCAAGCCGGCGGGCGTCCTTGCGGGCCTGCCTGGTGAACACGATCTGCCAACTCACCAGCCTAGTTCCCGGCTGCACTCTCCCGGGGGCGTGGCCAACCCTTCGCGGATCGACTCCCGCATCTCCCTGCGGCGATGGTTTTCGTGCGTCCGGCGAAGCGGGGTCGGCTTCGCGTGGCAAACCTTGTGACCGCGGCAACCATCGCCGAACCGCTCGAGCTTCGGCCGACTCCCTCACGCCACGGCGGAGACCGGCTCCGAGACCGGTGTCAGGCTGTTCACCGAGACCGCGAGGTCGCTGATATCAGTCCGGTCAGGCGGACGTGTGCGGGCTCTCCCGCAGGCACTCGCGGAAGGACCGCTGCAGGCGGCTTTCGAAGCGGTAGGGGTTCCAGGCGACGGCGATCGTGCGGGTCGGCTTGCGGCCAGCCAGTGAGCGATACACGCGGCGGTCGCTCTGGTCGCGATGCTTGGCCATGGCCGGGATCATCGAGATGCCGTGGTCGAGGGCGACGAGCTCCTGCACCATCGCCAGCTGGCTTGTCCGCTCCACCGCCACCGGTTGAAACGATCGCTGGCGGCAAAACGACACGATCGTGTCGCAGAGGCAGTGGGCCTCGTCGAGCAGCACGAACGGCAGCGGCTCAAGATCGCCTATGCGAATCGATGGCTTTGTCGCCAGCGGATGCTCCGGCGGGAAGACCACCAGCAGCTCCTCGGTGAAGAGTTCTTCGATCTCGAGATACTTTGCCGGCACCGGCGTGGCAAGCACGGCCAGGTCGATCTCTCCCTGCGTGAGCGCTTTGAGCAGGGCGTCGGTCGTGTTTTCGAGAACCTGCACCGTGGCTTTCGGGAAACTCGTGGCAAACCCCCGCAGCACCTGCGGCAGAAAGTAGGGGGCGATCGTGGGAATCGCCCCGACGCGAAGGCGGCCGCTCTGGCCGTCGTCGGTGATCTCAGCCTTGGTGTCGGCGAGCATGGCAAACACCTGCCGGGCCCGTGACGCGAGCAGTGTGCCGGCGTCGGTCAGGGCGACCGACCGTGTTTTTCGCTCGAAGACCGGCCGACCGAGTTCCTCTTCGAGCCTCTGAATCGAGCGGCTGAGGGCCGGCTGGGAGAGGGCGAGGTCTTCGGCAGCCCGCGTGAAGCTCTGCCGCTCGGCCACTTTGAGGAAATAGCGGAGCTGATCGAGGTCCATGGGTGTCGCTCCTCAGCGAGAAGTTCGGTAGTGATCCATGCACGGAGTGCATGAGATGAAGAGCATCCATGCATTTTACGCAGATGAATGAAGCGACGATACTTCGCCTGATGGTGCTTCAGAAGCGGCCATCCTCCGGGCGACGTCGCCCTCCCAAACGCTCGAGGAGTCACACAATGACACTGCGAACCTTCGTCACGCCCGCGGCTGCGGCCGCCCTGCTCTTCTCGGCCACCTGCCGAGCCGAAGGGCCCGCCTCCTGCCCGGTGATTGGCCACACCGATCTCTCTACCCGGGCGACCGCCGCCGGCGGAATGACCAATGCCGACTGGTGGCCCGAGCAGGTCAACCTCGACATCCTGCATCAGAACTCGCCCGCCGGAAATCCGCTGGGCAGCGACTTCGACTACGCCGCAGCCTTTGCCGAGCTCGACCTTGCGGCGGTGAAGCAGGACCTCCACGAGCTGATGACCACCTCGCAAGACTGGTGGCCGGCCGACTACGGCCACTACGGTCCGCTCTTTATACGCATGGCCTGGCACAGTGCCGGCACCTACCGGGTGTCGGATGGACGCGGCGGGGCCGGCTACGGAACTCAGCGGTTCGCCCCGCTCAACAGCTGGCCCGACAATGCCAACCTCGACAAGGCCCGCCGGCTGCTCTGGCCGATCAAGCAGAAGTATGGCCGGCGGATCTCCTGGGCCGATTTGATGATCCTCGCCGGCAACGTGGCCCTGGAGTCGATGGGCTTTGAAACCTTCGGCTTTGGCGGCGGGCGTGCCGATGTCTGGGAGCCACAAGACGACATCTCCTGGGGTCCGGAGAGCGAGTGGCTTGCGTCTGAGCGGTATGAGGGTGAGCGGAAGCTCGATAACCCCCTCGCCGCGGTGCAGATGGGGCTGATCTACGTCAATCCCGAAGGCCCCGATGGCAAGCCCGATCCGCTGGCTGCTGCCCACGACATCCGCGAGACCTTCGCCCGCATGGCGATGAATGACGAGGAGACGGTCGCCCTGATTGCCGGAGGCCATACGTTTGGCAAGAGCCATGGGGCAGCCTCCGCGGAGCATGTTGGCCCCGCGCCCGAAGCGGCGGCGATGGAAGAGCAGGGGCTCGGCTGGAAAAACGCCTACCGCAGCGGCAAGGGGGTCGACACGATCACCAGCGGCCTTGAGGGCGCCTGGACAAGCACGCCGACTGCCTGGTCAAACGGCTACTTCGACAACCTCTTCGGCTATGAGTGGAAGCTGGTCAAGAGCCCGGCTGGGGCCTGGCAGTGGACGCCCGATGACGATGCGGCCGAAGGCACCGTGCCCGATGCCCACGACGAGACGCGGGCACACGCCCCGATGATGTTTACCACCGATCTCGCCCTGCGGATGGACCCGGCCTATGGGCCGATCTCGAAGCGGTTTCATGAAAACCCCGAGGCGTTTGCCGAGGCCTTCGCCAAGGCCTGGTATAAGCTGACCCACCGCGACATGGGGCCGGCCGAGCGACTGCTGGGGCCAGAGGTGGCTGAGCCACAGCTCTGGCAGGATCCGGTGCCAGCGGTCGACCATCCGCTCGTCGACGAGGCCGACATCGCGGCGCTCAAGGCCAGCCTGATCGGCTCTGGCCTCTCGGTCTCTGACCTTGTTTCCACTGCTTGGGCCTCCGCCTCCACCTTCCGCGGAAGCGACAAGCGGGGCGGAGCCGACGGAGCCCGCATCCGGCTGGCGCCGCAGAAAGACTGGGAGGTCAACGAGCCGCGGCAGCTCGCCCGTGTGCTGGCGGCCTTGGAGAAGGTGCAGCAGGAGTTCAATGCCTCGCAGACTGATGGCACAAAGGTGTCGCTGGCCGACCTGATCGTCCTTGGTGGCTGTGCGGCCATCGAAGAGGCGGCCAGCCGGGCGGGCCACGAAGTTCGCGTGCCGTTTCATCCCGGCCGCACCGACGCCACGGCTGAGATGACCGACGAGGCCTCCTTCGCCGTGCTCGAGCCGGTCTCTGACGGCTTCCGCAGCCACTTCCCCCGCACGATCGACCGGCCGGCGGAAGAGCTGCTCATCGACCGGGCCCAGCTCCTGACCCTCTCAGCTCCCGAGATGACGGTGCTTGTCGGTGGTCTGCGGGTGCTCGGGGCCAACACCGGCGAAGGACCGCTGGCCGAGATGGGTGTGTTCACCGACCGTCCGGAGACGCTGACGAACGACTTCTTCGTCAACCTTCTCGACATGGGCACCACCTGGCAGCCCTCGCCGGCCTGCGAGCACTTCCTCGAGGGCCGCGACCGGGAGACGGGCACGCTCAAGTGGACCGCCTCGCGGGTCGATCTGGTCTTCGGCTCCAACTCGCAGCTGCGGGCAATCGCCGAGGTGTATGCCAGCGAAGATGGCCGCAACGCGTTTGTCGCCGACTTCATCGCCGCCTGGACGAAGGTGATGAACCTCGACCGCTTCGACCTCCCCGAGGAGGTTCGCTCCGGCAGCTAAACG
>CALCGM010000547.1 GCA_937900985.1 uncultured Planctomycetaceae bacterium
GTCACCGAGCAGGGCAGAGTCGAGTTCCGCTTCGATATGGCACGAGGCCGACGCAGTTGGCCCGTTCTTCCTGGTCCCCATAAAGCGTTCCCCAAACGCGTGGCTTCTCCTCTGCGATGCGTTTTTCTGGCGTCGGCGCAGGCCGCGTCCCAGTCGGACGTTCCCGGGGCTTCGACGCCTCGTGTCCGACGCCGGTGAGAGGCTGTGGATGTCGAGCACGGCCAGCTCGCGTCGGCATCTCTCGTGACACCTGCCGCAGCGCAGAGCAGCCGCCCGCGCCCGCCGGACCGTTGCCCTCCCCAGCTGACCACTCCGAGCCGCCCGTTGCCGAGCAGACGTTGGGGAGCAGCCGCGGACCGACAGAGGAGACGTATTTTCGTTTGCAATAATCATCTTTTCTGATATTTTTTGCATATGAAATACATTGAGCTGACACGGTTGGTCGGCGGCCTTGCGTGCTTCGAACTGCCGTTGCTCGTGCAGGCCTTTCCCGACCGCCGGCCGACGATCCTGCTGCAGCTGTCTCGCTGGGTGAAGGAGGGGAAGGTTGTGCCCCTGCGACGCGGCATCTACACGCTGCCGGATGACACCCGAAGAGTTGCTCTGGATCCAGCGTTGCTTGCGCAACACCTCTGCAAGCCCTCCTACCTCAGCGGGCTGTGGGCGCTGGGCTTCCACGACATGATTCCCGAACGCGTTGTGGTGCACACAAGCGTGACCACGCGTCTGCCCGCCCGTTACGAGAATCCGTATGGCGTGTTTGAGTATCGCCACATCAAGCCCGTGTGCTTCTTCGGATACCAGCAGACCCCGTATGCGGGGAGTTCTCTGCTGGTGGCATGCCCTGAAAAGGCGCTGCTCGACCACTGGTATCTGACCAGCGGCGAGTGGACTCGGGAGCGGATCGTGGAGATGCGCTATCAAAACACTGCGAAGGTTGAGCCACTACGGCTCAAGGCCTATGCCGAGCGTTGTCAGCGGCCTCGACTCGAGCGCGCGGTGGGGCGGTGGAGCGAGTGGGTGCGGGATCACGATGATGGCGAGGAGATCCTATGAAAGACGTGGCGCTCGCGCTCGCCGCTGCAGCACCCGACCAGGTGCAAGCCCTCAATGCTCTTCGCGAGTATCTCCAGGCCCTGGTGCTGCGATCGCTCTACGAAGCGGAGGCCTTTCGGTGCATCGCCTTCGTGGGGGGGACCGCTTTGCGGTTTCTGCACCAGCTGCCTCGTTTTTCCGAAGACCTTGATTTCTCACTGGTGGAAGCGGAGGGCTATGACGGTCGCGGCTGGCTGTCGCGGGTGAAGCGGGACCTGTCGCTCGCAGGCTTCACGCCCGAGGTCACGTGGAATGAAAAGAGAACGGTCAACTCCGGGTGGGTGCGGCTGCGCGGGCTCCTGCACGAGGCGGGGCTCTCGTCGCTGGCTGAGGAGAAACTGGCGATCAAGGTGGAAATCGATACCCGGCCACCCGAGGGCGGGCGGTGCGAGCGGCAGATCGTCACGCGGCATGTCTCGTTTCTGCTGCAGTACCATGATTTGCCATCCCTCATGGCTGGAAAACTGCATGCGGTGCTCAGTCGCCGTTACACCAAGGGGCGCGACTGGTACGACCTCATGTGGTACCTCTCACAGCGGCCTCCTGTAGCGCCCAATCTGCCGCTCTTGCAGCATGCCCTCGATCAGACGCAGGGGCTGGGAAAGGTGGAGGCCGCGCAATGGGCGGAGCTGACGAGAGCTCGGCTGTTGGCAGCAGACGCCAAGGCTCTGCTCGACGACGTCTCGCCCTTCCTCGAACGCCGCCAGGACGCCGCCTTGCTCACCGAGGACCATCTTCTGGGGCTTCTGTCGTCGTAGAAAACCACAAAGGAGAGCCCGGTCAATGGCACTCCTGCAGCGACTCCGGAGCTCGTGAGCGGCCGATGAGCAGTTGGCCCGTTCTTCCT
>CALCGM010000548.1 GCA_937900985.1 uncultured Planctomycetaceae bacterium
CAGGATGGCGAAGCGAACGCTCGGCGAATCGGCTTGGGCTCACCCCGAGCGACCCACCACCACTTCCTCAATCACCGGGTTGGTCAGGCTCCCGATCTTTTCAATCTCGACCGTCACGCTGTCGCCAGCAGTGAGAAACACCGGCGGCGTGCGGGCGAAGCCGACACCGTGGGGGGTGCCCGTGAGGATCACCGTGCCGGGCCGCAAGACGGTGCTTGCGGAGAGAAACTCAATCAGGGTGGGCACATCGAAGATCATGTCGCTGGTGGTCCAGTCCTGCATCACCTCGCCGTTGAGTAGCGTGCGGATCGTGAGGGCGTTGGGATCGGGAATCTCATCGGTGGTCACGAGCGCCGGCCCGAGCGGACAAAAGGTCGCAAACGTCTTGCCGCGGCACCACTGGCCGCCGCCGCCGTTGCGTTGCCAGTCGCGGGCCGAGACGTCGTTGCCACAGGTGTAGCCGAGCACATGCGAGAGGGCCTCGGCCCGCTTCACGTTGTGGCAGGTGCGACCGATGACGACCGCCAGTTCGCATTCGTAGTCAACGCTGTCGCTGGCCAGCACCCGCGGAAGCACGATAGGGTCGCCAGGATTCTGCACGGCACCTGAGTTTTTCAGAAACAACACCGGCGTGTCGGGGGCGTCGCGACCTCCTTCCTCGGCATGCTTGCGGTAGTTGAGCCCAATGCAGAGGATGTCGCGGGGCTCAAGGGGGGCCAGCAGTTTCTCAACCGTTGCCTCATGGCCGGTGTCGCGAAGCGGACCGAAGAGATCGCCTTCGAGGATGGTCACGCGGCCGTCGTCATGCTGACGGCCGAGGTGTTCGCCATGTGCATCGAGAAAACGGATGATCTTCATCGTGGGTGCAGTCGCCTCAAGCCAGAGATGCCAGGAGGATTCATGAGCCGCCAGCGTAGCAAAGCAGCCTCCGAACCGCTGTCGCCTTCCCCGCTGGCAAACGAGCCCGCGGCGGCGGCCTGGCTGACGGTGCTCGCTGCCGCCGCGGCTGGTGGCATGGGCTGGGGGATTCGCGGGCAGTATGGGCATGAGACGGGCGCGATGATCGCTGGCGTCCTCGTGAGCCTTGTGCTGGTGGTGCGGCTGGCCCCCACCGCCGCGCTTTTGCCCGCGGCGCGAGCCGCCGCCCTCGGCACGATCGCCATGGGCTTTGGGGGATCGATGACCTATGGCCAGACGATCGGCCTCACGCAAAACGGCCCGGTGATCGGCAACGCCTCAGCACTGGCCTGGGGCATGCTGGGGCTGGCGGTGAAGGGCGGCCTGTGGATCGGCTTTGCCGGACTCTTTCTTGGGCTCGGCCTCGGCAGACGCCGCTTCGGCTGGCTGGAGATGGCCGCGATTGCCGCCGCGGGCGTGGGCCTCTTCTTCCTGGGCGTGTGGCTGATCAACACGCCCTACGACCCTGCGAGTCGCCAGCTGCCGTCGGTCTATTTTTCGGCCGACTGGCGATGGGAGCCCGACAACGCGAGCCTGAAGCCGCGGCCCGAGGTGTGGGGCGGCATGCTGCTGGCGCTGCTTGGCAGCTGGGCCTGGGTGGGGCTTGTCCGCGGGGAACGGCTGGCCTGCTGGCTCACGCTGTGGGGCGTGCTCGGTGGTGCCCTCGGCTTTCCTCTTGGACAGTGCCTGCAGGCGGGGCATGCCTGGAACCGGGAATGGTTTGCCACCAGCCCGTTTGCCACGCTGGATGGCGTGATGAACTGGTGGAACTGGATGGAGACCAGTTTCGGCACCGTGATGGGAGCGGTGCTTGCCATCGGGCTGGTGCGAAACCGCCAGCTGATCGGCCTGCCGCGAGCGGGCTCACCGCCGCCTGCCCCCGCGGCGACCATCGACCTGCCGCTGCCCGCGGAGCTTCTCCTGCTTGCCACACACGTCGTGCTGCTGGTGCTCTGCGAGATGGTGGAGCTGCCGCCGCTGACGCAGGTCTACGACCACGGACTCATCGCTGGCATGCTGCCGCTTGTTGCCGTGGCAGGCGGTCGAGCCAGCCCGTTTCTGATGATGCTCCCGATCACGCTGCTGCCGATTTCGGCCAAGACGATCTCGATGCTCGTGCTCAACGACGCCACGCTCCCGCCGGCCGTTGGCTGGAGCGTGTATGGCGTGCTGCCGATGCTGCTCGCCACGGGGCTGGCGGTGTGGCTCACGCGGCGCGGCCGCACGCCGGGGGCCAGCGGACGGCTGCTGGCGACCGCCCTGCTGCTCACCACCCTCACCTTCTTTCTGCTCAACCTCGCGGTCTTCCATTTTCCCTGGCCTTGGCTCGCCTGGACTGGCCGCACGCCCAACGCGATCGCCTTCACCGTCGCTGGCGTGGTGGTGCTGGCTGCTGCGGGGCTTGCGCTGGCGACACGGCCCTCAGCCCCGCTCCTCGACAGCCGTGACCATGCTGGTCAGGATTGAGGGCGGACGAGGGCACACCATGGAGCAGATGTGTGAACGACAATGAGTTTGTGGAGCCTCTGGGGATGCGGGTTCTGATCCGCAAAGACGAGGGCCGCACCACCACCCGCGGCGGGATCGTGCTGCCGGACAAGGCGGAAATTCCCACCATCACCGGACGGGTCGTCGAGGTGAGCCTGCAGGTGGAGCGGGATGAAGACTTCCCGATCGAGAAATACGACAAGGTGCTCTTCCATCCCAAGAACTCGATCCCCGTCGACTTCGAGCAGAACAACCTGCTCTACGTGGTGCCGATTGAGGATGTCGTGGCCGTCTTCCGTCGCACCGCCGCTCCCAAGCCACGCCGCCGCAAAAACACCGACAAAGACAACGAGTCGTCTGGCGACGAGTGATCCACACCTTCGCAGACTGTGGAAAGAGGCTGCCGCCGCAGGATGCGGCGATCGGCAACCACGAAAACCCCTTGGCGTTTTCGGGGCTGCCCACGTGGAAAAAGGCCCCACGTGGAAAAAGGCGATGGATGGCTTTTTCCACGGACAGCTCGAGGAGGACCGCATGCTCTGCCGTGCCCTTTTGATGCTCGCAGGCCTGCTCTGCTGCAGCATCGCTTCAGCCGCCGAGGAACGGCAGGCCACGCCGCCGGCATCGATCAGGACAGCCCCTGGCTTCCATGTCGAGCTGGTGCGGTCGGCAGCCGAAGGGGAAGACTCCTGGATCAGCCTCTCCATCGATGCTCGCGGCCGCTGCTATCTCGGCCTCGATCAGGCGGGGGTTGGTGTGATCGATCTGGGAGATCGCCTCAGCGACAACGATGAACCCGGCCCGGCTCCGCCGCCATCCTTTCGCCGGCTCGACGGCGCCGACGACCTGCGGCACTGCCGGGGCATTCTGCGAACCGACGACGCGGTCTACGTCGTCGCCACCGACAGCCAGCAGCTGGTGCGACTCTTCGACCGCGACGGCGACGGCGAGTGTGAGGAGCGGCAGCTGCTGGCCGAGCTTCCCTACGCCAGCCGCTACGGCCACGGCATGAATCAGATCGTTGCGGGGCCCGACGGACTGCTGTATCTGGTGGTCGGCAACGACGTGCAGATGCCCACCGCCGTCGCCCCCAGTTCGCCCTACCGCAGCCCCCGCGAAGACTGGCTGCTGCCGAGCCCGCACGATCTCGGCCAGGATGATCGGGTGGGCTTTGTCGTTCGCTTTGATCCGGCCACCAGCGGAGCCGCTGACGGCAGCTGGGAGGTGATCGCCGGCGGCTTCCGCAATCCCTTCGACCTCGCCTTCAACCGCGATGGCGAGTGCTTCACCTGGGATGCCGACATGGAGTGGGATGCGGGCCTGCCGTGGTATCGGCCCACGCGGCTCAACCATGTGGTGGCCGGCGGCGAATACGGCTGGCGGTGGGGCAGCGGCAAGTGGCCCACCTTCTTTGCCGACAGCCTGCCGTCGACGCTCGACACCGGATTTTCCTCACCCACCGGCATGCTCTTCGGCGAGCAGACCGACTGGCCCCAGCGGTATCGCGACGCCCTCTTCATGGCCGACTGGCAGCACGGGCGGATGCTCATGGTCGACCTCGTGCCTGACGGCTGCAGCTACACCGCGGAGGCTGACGTGTTTCTCGAGGGCTCGCCGCTGAACATCTGCGACATGGCGATCGGGCCGGATCGGGCGATGTATTTCATCACCGGCGGCCGTGGGTCCCAGTCGGGGCTCTACCGGGTGCGGTGGACGGGCGAGACCGGCCCGCCAGCGCCTCGCGTGATCGCCCCCGCAGCCGACGCGGTCGCAGAGGCCGCTCGGGCCACCAGGCGTCGGCTTGAGCAGCTGCAGCGGCAGCCGGATCCGGCGGGGCTCTCGTTTGTGATCGACCAGCTCAGCTCGCCCGACCGATGGCTGCGAACAGCAGCCCGCGTCGCCCTGGAGCGGCAGCCGCCCGACCGCTGGACGCACCTGCCCGAGCAGCTTGAGAACCCGCAGGCTCGCCGCACCGCAGCCCTCGCGGCTGCCCGCACGATGCCGCCCGAGGCGATGCCGGCCGTCCTCGCAGTGGTGCTCGCCGACGACTGGTCGTCGCTCTCCGCCGATGCCCTCGCCGAGACGCTGCGGATCCTCCAGCTCTCCCTGATCCGGCAGGGCCCCCTTCTCGCAGCCGATCGCGAGGCGGTTCTCGCCCGGCTGGAGGCGATCGATCCGCAGGCGAGTTTTGCCGTGAGCTGGCTGGCCGGTGAGCTGCTCGTCGCCCTGGAGAGTGAGCGGGCGATTCCCTGGCTGCTGGCAGCCCTCGAAGCCGCCGCAACCCAAGAGGAGCAGGTCCAGCTGGCCAAGACGCTCAGCCGCGTCTCCGCAGGCTGGTCGCCCGACACTGCCGCGGAGGTGATCGACTGGCTCGACCGCTCACGGGGCATGCCGGGAGGCAGGCTTGTGGAGACGGCCTGGCAGAACCTGCGGAGTGATTTTCAGCAGATCTGGCCGGCGGAGCTGCTCGTGTCGCTGGCCGATTCGTGGGCGACGCTTGAGCAGGCGTGGTCGGCCGACGGCGTCGGTGCCGGCCCGGCCAGGCCCTTTGTCAAGAAGTGGACCGTCGAGGCGGTGATGGCTGAGATGGGGCCTGAGGCCCTCCCTCTCCGCAGCCGCGACCCCACAGCCGGCCTCACGGTGCTGGCCTCGGCAGGCTGCCTGACCTGCCACCGCTACGGCGACCGCGGCACCCACACCGGCCCGGAGCTGACCCATGTGGGGCGGCGATTTGATACGCGGGCGCTGCTGGAGTCGATCCTTGAGCCCTCGCGGCAGATCGATCCCAAGTATGCCCTCGCCACCCTGGTGCTCGACGACGGCACCGTCGTCACCGGCCGGGCGGTGGGTGTCAACAGCCGTGAACTGACGATCGAAGTCGATCCGATCACGGCAGAGACCATCGTGGTCGATCGCAGCCGCATCGAGCAGTCGCTGCCGACGGCCCGTTCGCCGATGCCCGAGGGCCTGCTCAACTCCTTTACTGCTGCTGAGATCCTCGATCTCGTGGCGGCCCTCAGCACCGCGGCCCCACAAACCGCTCCATGAAGCGGTGCTCGCTGGCCACATCACCCAGCAGCACCAGTTCGCTGTCGGCAGTGAGTGGTTCGCGGAGGTCTGGGCTGCCGTCGACATGGTCTGCCTTGCCAACGGCCACCACTGTGCAGCCGGTCGCCTCGCGGATGCCTGCCTCCTCGAGGCTCTGGCCGATGAGGGCCCGCGGTGTGTCGAGCCGAAACACATGCAGCCCCTCGGCGACCATCAGGATGTCGACTCGCCGCAGGAGATTGGCGATGGCGGTTGCCCCAGTGGTCGCATACGACATCACGAAATCCGCGCCAGCCCGATGCAGGGTTTCCACGTTCCGCTCCCGCGTGCTGCGGGCGATGATCTGCACGTCAGGCCGCAGCTTGCGGCAGTAGAGGGTGAGGTAGATGTTCATGTCGTCATCGCGGGTGGTGATCGCGATCGACGAGCAGTCGCCTATCCCCGCCCGCTCAAGCACATCCCGACGGGCCGCATCCCCGACCACGCTGCGATCGGGCCAGCGGATGCGGCTGGCATCCTTTTCGATCAGCCGCCAGCTGCGGCCTTCCGACGCAAGCGCCGCAGCCGCCGCGCGGCCCACCCGACCGCCACCGATGATCAGCGTCTCTCCCGCTTCCGTGTCGCCGCGGGCAAAGGCGGTGTCGTAGTGCTGCAGCCCCTCGCGGCCACCGGCGAGCACGAGCAGGCCCGAAGCCGGCAGCGGCTCGGCGGCCGAGGGTGTGGTCAGCTCGCCCCGATGCCAGATGCCAACGGCGTTGACATCGGTTCGCGGATGCAGGTCGACCTCGGCAAGGCTCTTTCCTGCAAGTCCTGACGCAGCAACCGACGCCTCGGCAATCAGCAGATCGTCAAACTGGCCCACCACCCGGGCCCGGCCATCGCGGCCAAGCACCCGCCTGGCCATCGCCTCGCCGAGCATCCGCCCCAGCTGCATCACCTGCGTGCAGCCGGCCATGGTGAGGATGTCGACCGAGGCCTCCGACGAGGCCGTCGCCACGATCGGCACATCCGGGGCAACCTCCCGCACCGTGAAGGTAACGTTGGTGTTGGCCGTGTCGGAGAGGGTCGTCGCCACCAGCCGCGCCTCCGCTGCGCGGGCATGGCGGTAGGTGTCGGGATCGTCAAAGGGCCCCACCATCACCCGATAGCCACTGTCGAGCAAGGGCCCGGCCGCTGCTGCGTCTGGCACGATCACGCAGTGCTCCCCGCCCTCTGCCGAGAGCAGCCGCACGAGTGCCTCCTCAATCGGCCCGAGCTGCGTGAGCACCACGTGGCCACGGATGTCGTCTGGAACGGCCCGCGGCGTGTCGGCCACCTCGCTCGCCTCCATCCAGGGCAGAAAGAAAAACTGGATGAAGCTGAAGGGGAGCAGCACGAGCAGAAATACTGTGCCCGTGATCAACACCACGATCGTAAACAGCCGCCCGGCGTCGGAGGTGAAGGTGATGTCGCCAAAGCCGAGCGTCGACATCGTGACGAAGGTCCAGTAGACCGCCGTGACCCAGGAATGCTCCTGGCCCTCGCGGGCCATCAGCCAGTGGAAGATCAGGCTGAAGCCTGCCAGCAGCAGCACGAACGTCAGCCCCAGCCAGGCAAGCAGCCGCAGGTTCCGCCGCTGACGGTGTGTTCGCACGATCGAGGCGAGAATGCCGACGAGAAACCGCATAACGCACTGCTTGGGGGCTTGCGGGGCAGCATACCAGCCGCTGCATGCGATACTGCGGACATGCCTGCCGACCCGCTCGTTTGCCGACTGCTCTCTGCCGAGGCCTATCCCCATCCGGTGGACGAGGTGCAGCTGGTGGAAACCCACATCTCCTGGGTGTTTCTTACCGGCCGCTACGTCTACAAGGTGAAGAAGCCCGTCGACCTCGGCTTTCTCGACTTCAGCAGCCTGGAGAGGCGTCGGCATTTCTGCCATGAGGAGGTGCGGCTCAACCGCCGCTTTGCCCCGTCGCTCTACCTCGGCGCGGTGCCGATCACGGGCTCGGCCCACGATGCGGTGGTCGCGGGCGAGGGTGAGCCGACCGAGTGGGCGGTGCAGCTCGCGCAGTTTGACGAGTCGCTGCGGCTCGACAGCGTGCTGGAGGCCGGCGGGCTTTCGGGGGAAGACGGCGACCGCCTCGGCCGCGAGATCGCGGCTGTCCAGGAGCAGCTGGAGGTGGCCAGCCTCAACACCCCCTGGGGAACCCCGCAGACCATCGCCTCAACGATCGGCATGAACCTCGACCAGCTGGCCGAACACCGACCCGACTCGGTCGAGCGGGTGCAGACGCTGCACCGCTGGGTTGGGGCCACGATCGAAGCCGGCGGGGAGGTGTTTCACCGCAGGCGGATCGGCCGCCGCGTGCGGCAGTGCCATGGCGACCTGCACCTGGCCAACCTGGTGCTGCATGAAGGCCGCTTTGTCGCTTTCGACTCGATCGAGTTTTCCGATGTGCTGCGGTGGATCGACGTGGCTAGCGACGTCGCCTTTCTCGCGATGGACCTGGAGTCGCGGGGCCGCGGCGATCTGGCGGCGATCGTGACGAGCAGCTGGATCGAGGCGGCAGGCGACCACGAGGCCACCGCCGTGCTGCCGCTCTATCGGGTCTACCGGGCGGTTGTCCGCTCGGTGATTGCCGCGATCCGCGGCTCGCAGCAAGGTGCCGATGCGGCTGCGGCGGACGCTGAGAGCGATCGCTATCTTGATCTCGCCGAGCAGCTTGCCGCCCCCCGCACGCCCGTGCTCTACGCCACCTGCGGGGTGAGCGGCTGCGGGAAGACGACGCTCGCCCGGCAGCTGGTCACCTCCGTCGCCGCCATCCAGCTTCGCAGCGACGTCGAGCGGAAGCGGCTCTTCGGCATGGCCCCAACGGAGCGGGCGGGCTCCACCGCCGCGCACGCGTCGCTCTACGCAGACGACGCGACCCGGCGGACCTACGAGCGACTCGCCAGGCTTGCTGTCGACATGCTCCGCAGCGGCTCCAGCGTCGTCATCGATGCCGCCTGCACCGCCCGCTGGCAGCGGGAGCTGATCGCCCAGGCGGCACACGACGCCAAGGCTCCGCTGACCTGGGTTGCCCCGCAAGTGCCCGAGGCGGAGCTGCTTGCCCGCGTCGAGGCCCGCAGCCGGCATGGCCGCGACGCCTCCGACGCCACTGCCGCCGTCGTCCGCAACCAGCTTGCCCGCTTCGAACCAATCACCAGCGACGAGCTGCAAGCCCACCCCAACGCCCAGCTCATCCACACCCTTGCTCCGCCAGTCTCTCCCAACAAGTAAGCAATCAAAACGGGACGGGTCCTCGGG
>CALCGM010000549.1 GCA_937900985.1 uncultured Planctomycetaceae bacterium
CCGCGAAGGCTGCGGCCCGATGCTGGCTGGCCACCACCACCGCCACACTCGCCTCCCCCACCTCGACCACCCCCAGCCGGTGCACGATGCCACAGCCCTCGAGCGAAAACCGCTCCACCGTCTCCTCCTGCAGACGAGCCAGGCAGGCGAGCGCCAGCGGCCGGTGCGCCTCATACTCCAGCCGCTCGGTGATCACATCCCCCGTCGCGCGACGCGTGGTGCCCACAAACACGACCACGGCCCCTGCGGTGTCTGCTGCCACCTGCCGCCTCAGCGCCTCCACGTCGATCGGGCCATCCACCAGCCGCGGTGCCGGGCGATGCCGGCGATCCTCCTCGCCGGCTGCCTGAGCGCCTGCTGCGTGCACCTGCGGCATCGCTGCCTCCGCCATCCCAAAGCCTCCTTTGCTCACCCGCCGCTGACGGGCGGAATCACCGCCACGTCGGCCTCAGGAGGCACTCGGTCCTCATCGCGGCAGTACCGCTCCCCCACGGCGATGGCACTGCGATCGAGCAGCAACGCGGCGGCTGGGTAGCGGGCTTGCAGCTGCCCACGGAGCTCGGCAGCCGTTCCCCCAGGCCAGGCAAGATGCACCTCCCGCTGGCCAACGCATTCGGCCACTCCGGCAAAGAGCATGATCGTGAGTGGGCGACCGTCCATCAGAGCAACCAAAGGGGGAAACAGGTGGGGGACCGGGCCCAGCGATCGCCCGACATGACTGAGTGTACCGACAGCTAGCTCGTCACCAGCCGGCCGCTGGTCGTCGAGAGCATTCCCTCGAGCCCCTCGAGGCAGCCATACGACATCGCCAACAGTTTGATCGGATGCACGGTCGGCTTGGTCGTGCCCTGCTCCATCTGCATCCGGCAGGCGGAGCACTCCGTGACCCCGGCGGCGATCCGCGCTTCCCGCATCGCCTTCGCCAGCCGGTAGCCGGCCCGCAGGCTCGTGCGGTAGTTGTCGCGTGCCAGCCCAAACGTGCCGGCCATCCCCGAGCAGCCCCGGTCGTCTGCATCAACCAGCAGCCCGGGGATCAGCCGCAGCAGGTGCTCCGACGGGCTCGTCAGGCTGCGGGCCCGCACGTGGCAGGGCATGTGGTAGAGCAGCCGGGCCGACACCGGATGGAAGTCGAGCCGCAGGCGGCCATCGCGATGCAGCTCCCAGAGATACGTGGTGGCATCGGTGGTGGCTTCCGCAACACGGCTCGCCTCATCGTCGTCGAGCAGCAGCGGGTAGTCGTGGGTCAGGCAGGTGACGGCCGCCGGCTCGGTGCTGATGATCCGGTAGCCCTGCCGCACAGCCTCCGAGAGCACCCGCACATTGCGACGGGCCAGCCGCCGCGCGGCCACGAGATCTCCCTCCGACACCAGCGGCATCCCCGAGGCCACCTGACGGGGATCGATCCAGACGCCGATGCCGTTGTGCTCAAGCACCCGCACCAGCGCCTTGGTCAGCAGGGGATCGTGACGCCGGGCAAAGGTGTCGAGAAACAGCAGCACCCTCGGGCCACCGTGGCGGGAGGGCCGCGTGTAGCCCCGGCGGGCGGCCCAGCGAAGCAGCTGACTGCCGGCAAAGGGCGGCAGCTTTCGGCCGCGGGCAATCCCGAGCGTTTTTTCCAACAGCCAGCGAGTCTGTGTGCCCGAGAGGGCCGCATTCGCCAGCGGCCACATCGCACCGCCGATCGCCGAGAGCATGTCGACACGGGCCCGCATCCAGCGGCCCCAGCCGAGTCCGTTGGTGGCCACGTGGGCCGCCTTGATCTCGGTCACGATCGCTGGGATATCGACGCTCGTGGGGCAGTCGATGCGGCACTGGTGGCAGTTGAAGCAGTGGTCGGCCACCGTTCGCGCAGCCTCGCTCTCCAGGTCACCGGGGGGCAGGTCGCCATCGAGCACCTGGGCGAGCAGCGACGCCTTGGCCCGCGGTGATGCCTCCTCGCTCGGCTGTTCGCGAAACAGCGGGCACATCCGTGAGCCGGGGTCGCGGCTGCGGCAGCTCCCGCAGCCGTTGCACGAGGTCACTTCGCCGGCCATCGCCGCCGGCTCCCAGGTCAGCTGCGGCTCCAGAACCTCAAGCGCAAAGGGCTTCCGCGCATGCCGGGCGAGTGGCTGCGCTGGCTTGCCGACGATGATGCCGGGGTTGAGCGTGCCGGCGGGATCAAGACAGTTCTTGAGTTCGGCAAACACGACGGCGAGTTCGGGAAACAGCCGACCAAACAGGGCTGTCCGTGAGAGCCCCAGTCCTTGCTCACCGCCGATCGTCCCCCCGAGCGTCGCCACATGGCCCGCGAGCTGCTCCGCGAAATCCTCCAGCCGGGCCCGCTCGTCGGGATCCTGCACGTCGACAAAGGGCCTGACGTGCAGCTCGCCATGGCCGGCATGCCCAAAGAGCATGGCCGTCACCGACGTCTGCTTCATCGCCGCCTGAAAACCGCTGAGAAACTCCGGCAGCCGCTTGGGGGGCACAACCACGTCTTCAATGAAGGGCACCGCCGGTGTTGAGCCCTGCACGCCGTGCAGCGTGGAAACCACATTCCGCGAGAGCCGCCAGGCCAGCCGGGTGTCGTCGTCGTCTTCCGCCCGGTGCACCGCCACGTTGAGCCCGGGGGTGGCCTGGAGCTTGTCGACGGCAACGCCGAGCTGCCGGCGTGCCTCCCGTCGTGTGTCGGCTGCAAACTCGACCAGCAGACAGGCGTCGGCCCACCGCGGAATGAGCAGGTCGAAGGCGACCTCGCTGGAGCGGGCCAGCGTGAGATGCCGGCGATCGAAGAGGTCGCAGCAGCTCGGCCCGTCGGCAAGCAGCTGCGGCACCGTGGCGGCGGCCTTCTCGAGCGAATCAAAAAACACGAGGGCCACCGCAGCCGCCTGATCACACGCCAGGGTCTCGAGCGTGACCTCGGTGATGATGCCGAGGGTTCCTTCACTGCCACAGATGAGCCGAGCGAGATCGATCCCACCCTCCCGCCGCAGGTCGTGGAGTCGATACCCGCCATGCAGCCGACGGCTGGCAGGCTGGCCTCGGGCGATCACTTCCTCATGCCGTGCGAGGAGCCCACCCACCGCTGCCGCCAGCGTGGCCGACGTCGGCTTCAGGTCGTCGGTGGGCTCGCCGGGAGGCGGGAGGCATCGCGGCAGCCCGCTCGGCCGCGTGGTCGCGAGGGTCACCACCGACCCATCGGCCAAGACCACCTCCACCGAGAGCAC
>CALCGM010000550.1 GCA_937900985.1 uncultured Planctomycetaceae bacterium
GTCTCAGCGGCGTTCAGCGGCTCGGCCGTCGACCGCTCGGTGTCGGGCGGATGCGGAAACTCATCAGCCAGCAGCGAAACCATGACACCGCTCACGACCAGCGCAACCACCGCGCCACACACCCGCTCTCTCATCGCCTCTCCCCACCGGTGAATCTGCCAGAACCAAGACCTCCATCATACGACGCGGTGACACTTGATCGCCCTCACACCAGCCGTCCAAACTCAAACCGCTGCATTCGCCGATTGAGCCACAGCCGCAGGCCCACGGCCATCACCGCCACGATCAGAAAGGGGGCAAGCCTGGCCCAGGCTTCCGGCGGCCACGACGGGTTGTTGACATTCAGGAGCACCACCACCGCCATTGCGGCCGCGACGAACGCGGGATACGCGATCCCCAACGCCACCGCCACAACCGCCAGCAGCGACGAGTGGATCGTGAGCATGAGTTCGATGATCGACACGGTGACCACAGCAGCTCCGAGCGTCAGTCCGCCCAGGGGCATCAGCGGCCACCACTGCCCAGTCCGCCAGACGACCATCCCTCCCAAAGCAGTGAACATGATGAGCGAGGGCAGCTGCATCCGCCTCACGAGCAACCCCCGCATCGCAGCCACATACAGCTGCCGCGGGAGCAGACAGCCAATCTCCCCAGCTATTCGTGGTGCTCGATCGTTCCAGCCAAGCCCCGGCCTGAACCACAGGCCAACGACAACAATGACACCCAGCGAGATCACCAGCAGCTGCGGGTCCGCACGGAACGCCGGAACAGTGACACTCATCAACAACGGTGCCAGCACCAGAAAGATCGTTCCTTGCTTGAGCAGGTGGCGGCGGGGAACGGTGACCATTCCCTCGGCCAACAGGCGGCAGCATCCGCCTGGTGTGTCGCACGAACTGAGTCGATCCAACCGGACGGCCCGGCTGGCGACGGACGGCCATTGCATCTGCCCCGCTGCCCGAGGGCCACCATCACGACCACGTGCCTGCCACCATTGACCTGGTGTCGGGCTCACCACTGCCACGCGGTCCCGCTCGGCCAAGGACACCGCGTAACGGCTAAATGCCCGCCAGCTGACGACAGCCGCGGCAATCATCGCGAGCAGCATCCACCAGGTGGTGGTCGTGGGAAGGTTGCTCTCAAAAAACTGGTCGAGCCACACCCACCACGCTCCCCGCTCGGAAATCACCCGCGGCACGAATATTCCCACCATCCACGAGAAGGTCATTGGCAGCGTGAGGATCCCCGCAACTGGTCGGCGACGATCCCACTCGAGGACGGCTGCCGGCACGAGCGCCGAAACGGCCGCCCAGATCACGGCGGGCACCACCGCGACGTTGAGCCGCACCAGCACGACCGTGGAAGCCATCGCGATCACAACCAGCAGCGCAAAAACCGCGGCTCGGTGCGATTCGGCATATCTCGGCACAACCGTCGCTACCGAAAGCACGAGCATGCCCGCTGCCGAGATGACCACGAGACCAGCCGCAAACATCGTTGCCGCCAAGACACCCCAGGCCGCCGAAAGCCGGGATCGGTCAACGAAACTGGTAGGCGTCTTCATGCCCGGCAGCACCTTACGACACCAGAGCCTGACATGCTGCCCCAGGGCCATGCGATCCGGTGGCACCCGCAGCGTCCGCAGCGACGGATGATGTCGCAGGGCTGCGATCCGCTCGGCATCAAGCTCCCCCAGACGCGCCGCCGCGTCCCTCGGCAGCCCCCACTCCTCCAGCGATGGAAACGAGACCACCGAGTCGACAAGCGACGCAAACCATTCTGCGGCGGTCGCCGCATCGTTCGCATAGAGCCGCGACGTGATCAGCCTGCGGATTCCTGGTGAGCCACGCAGCTCGGCGAGGGAGTCCACGGCTGCTGGCGTCAGCCCTGCGAGTTCGAGCGACTCAAGCTCAGGCAGCCGCCCAAGCTCCTCAAACAACGCCGTGATCATCGCGGCCTGAGCCTTGGCCTGCAGCCCCTCCCCGAGATCGGGGGGCAGCTCAACGCGGCAGCCGCGGAGCCGCGACAGGCTGCGGATCACCGAGCGAATCCGCTCCTCGGGCATTGGTGCATCGAAGCTGCGAGGGTCGATGGTGAGCCCTTCAACGTCGCCTGGCTCCACCGTGCTCTGGTCGGCCGTGACATCGCGCCAGCTGGCCAGGTGTGGATGCGGCCATGCCGGCTCCCAGACGGTAGCCGGCTTGACGAAGACCACCAGACACACGGCCACAAGCGTGATCGCAGCGGCGAGCAGTTTCATCCACCAGGCTGCGACGTAGCTTCGCAGACAGGCACTCACCTGATCCATTTAGGCCCCTCCGCTCTCGTGGAGTTCGATAAACAGCTCCTCCAGATTGAGCAGCTCGATCGCACACTCGGCCCCGGCGGCCTCCGCCCAGGCCTGCCAGCGGGCCGCCCCGCCATCGCTGAGCGTGGCCGAGAGCGTGCGGCTGTCGCGTGCCAGGTGCAGCAGCCCGCCCTCGGGAAGCTGGTCAGGAAGACTGGTCGCGGAAGTCACCCGCACCCGCTGCACCATTTCCTTGAGGCTGTCTATCTCGTCAAACAGGGTCACGCGGCCATTTTTCAGCAAGGCCACATGCGTGGCCACCCGCTCGAGGTCGGCCGTGATGTGTGTCGAGAAGAGCACGGTCTGAGAGTGCTCGCTGTCGGCAGTCTCTTCGGCCAACTGCACGAGCGTGGCCAACAGCTCGCGGCGGGCGAGTGGATCAAGGGACGCCACCGGCTCGTCGAGCAGCAGCAGCTCTGGGCGATGCCCAAGGGCCAGCACAAGCCCCAGTTTCTGCGTCTGCCCACCGGAGAGCGTGCCGGCCCGGTCACCGCGTTCGAGATGAAATCGATCGAGCAGTTCTTCAGCCCAGGATCGATTCCACTGCGTTCCGTAGAAAGCAGCGGTGTAGCGGACCACTTCCGCCACCGACATCCAGGGAGCCACCCGCACCTCCTGCGGCACGTATCCAATCCGTCGCTTGGTGGCTGCCCGCATCGTCCAAGGATCGTCTCCGAACACCCGCACCTCGCCGGCGTCGGCCCGCAGCAGACCCACGAGCATTTTCAACAGCGTTGTTTTGCCTGACCCATTCACACCGAGCAGCCCCACGATCGCGCCCCTCGGCACGTCGAGGTCAACACTCGTCAGGACCTCCTTCGCCTCCCGCCAACCTGTACGAAACTGCTTGGTGAGTCCTCGGATGGTGACAGGATTTCGGCTTTCTGCGTTCACGCATCACCTCGTCTTTCGGCTACCTGGCGATCGTGAGGCCTCAGCCCGGATCGCCGCTTTCACCACACTGACGGCCTGGGCCGCGGTGAGATCGAGTTGGCTCGCCCGCCTGGCCAGCGTCTCCGCTTCTGGGCGAAGGGCCGCCTTCCGCGCGGCCAACGATTCACTCGCCGTTTCACACACCCGCATCCCCGTGCCCCGCACTCGCTCCACCACGCCATC
>CALCGM010000551.1 GCA_937900985.1 uncultured Planctomycetaceae bacterium
CACCATCGTCACATGCCACAGTAAACCTCTTGCCCGTTCGACTCAACCACTCCCGGCCCGCAGACGGGTGTTTGGCTGCATCCACAAACACCGCGAGACGTGTATCCTGAGGGGGTCAACGTCCTTCAACGTCCCGCGCTGATCACGATTCCGCATGCCAACCTCCACTGCTTTTCCCACCTCGTCGGCTGTTCAAACCATTGACCTGACAACTGCGGACGGCCGCGGACGACTGGAGAGGCTTGTCTCTCGCCTCTCGTCGCAGGGAGACGTGGTCAGTCCGGCTGCCGCCACGCGAACGATCGAGATCTTCGGCGAGCCGCTCACGCCCAAGCAGGTGGTGGCCAAAATCTGTGACGACGTGAAAGCGAAAGGCCGCGAGGCGGTGCTCGACTACAGCCGTCGGATCGACCGTGCTGAGGTCAGTGCCGAGAGCCTGTTCGTCACGGCGGAGGCCTTTGAGCAGGCCCACGCCAGCGTCGCTCCTGCCTTCCTGGAAACGGTGCGACGGGTGCGGGCGAGGGTGGAACGATTCCAGCAGGCGGTGCTGCCCAAGGATGCCACGGTCGCGCTCGCTGGCGGCGGCTCGCTGCGGCAGCGATACCTGCCGCTGGATCGTGCGGGGATCTGCATCCCCGGGGGAGCTGCCGCGTACCCATCGTCGCTGCTGATGACTGCTGTTCCTGCCCAGGTCGCCGGTGTTCGCGACATCGTGGTGGTTGCGCCGCCCACGCCCTTTGGCAGCGACAACGCCCACCTGCTGGCCACCTGTCACGAACTCGGGCTCTCCTGTGTGATGCGGGCGGGCGGGGCCCAGGCTGTCGCGGCCCTCGCCTACGGCATCGAAGGGCTCGCTCGTGTCGATACGATCGTGGGGCCGGGCAACCTCTTCGTGGCTCTGGCCAAACAGCATGTTTTCGGCGACGTCTCGATCGATTCCATCGCCGGCCCGAGTGAGATCGTGATCGTTGCCGATGCCAGCGGCAGCCCGGAATACATTGCCGCCGACATGCTCGCTCAGGCCGAACACTCTCCCGGCTCCGCCATCCTGCTGACGAGCTGTCGTGATCTCGGCAAGGCGGTCGTTGAGGCGGTGAGGCGGCGGCTCGCCGTACTGGAACGGGCCGAGCTCACCCGGGAAAGCCTGGAGCGGTTTTCGGCCGTCGTGATCACCACGAGCGATGCCGAGTCGCAACAGCTTGCCGACGAGCTTGCCGCCGAGCATCTCTCCATCGACACCGCAGACCCGGAAGCCACGCTGGCAGGCATCCGGCATGCCGGCGCCGTGTTCCTGGGCCCCTACAGCCCGGTCGCGGCAGGCGACTATGCTGCCGGACCGTCACACGTGCTGCCGACAGCGGCCACGGCTCGCTTTGCCGCCGGGCTCTCCGCCACGCACTTCATGCGGTCAGGCAGCGTGATCCACCTCTCCAAGCCGGATCTGGCCGACCTCGCCGACGATATCCGCACCCTGGCCGAAACCGAAGGGCTCACTGCCCACCGCCGCAGCGTCGACGCACGCTTTGAGGCCTAGCAGACTGTGGAACACGCCTGCCGCCGCAGGATGCGGCGATCAGCGACCCTCAAAAACCTCGGCTTTTTGAGGTGTCGCCTCAGTGGGAAAAGGCCATGGAGAGCGTTTCCCACGGACAGCTCGCCCCAGTTTTCTGTGCGTTTGTCCCCGCGGCGGCGGCTGTGCATCGCAGGCCCGGGGGCGGGCAGCTGCTGCCCCTGGACGACTGCTGCCCGGCGGAGAAAACCGGGGGGAAACGTGAGGTAAACTTTCCGCAGACGCCCGGAGCCTTCGCGAACCCCCAGCATGGACCCTGCCACCACCTCTGATTCCGCCAGTGCCCAGCCCGCTTTCCGTGGCGGCACTCCACCAGTGCGTCCTGACATCGCGGCCCTCGCTCCGTATGTGCCGGGCGAACAGCCGCAGGGCGGCCGCTGGATCAAGCTCAACACCAACGAGAATCCCTATGCCCCGTCGCCGGCGGTGATCGAGGCGATTCAGCAGGCAGCCAGTGGTCGCAGCCTGGCGAAGTATCCCGATCCGCTGGCCACCAGTTTCCGCACCGCGGCTGCCGAACGGCTCGGCGTGGAGCCCGACTGGATCCTCTGCGGCAACGGCTCCGACGATGTGCTGACGATTCTCGTGCGGAGTTTCGTCGGCCAGGGCGAATCGCTGCGGATGCCCTACCCGAGCTACATCCTCTACCGCACCCTCGCTGGCATTCAGGGAGCGCGGTGTCATGAAGTCACCTTCGATGCCGCATGGTCGCTCGGCGACAGTTTCATGGCTTCCAGAGACGGGCTCCGGCTGGTGGTTGTGCCCAATCCCAACAGCCCTTCAGGCACGGTCCTGTCGAAAGCGTGGCTTCTCGAGGCGGCCGAACAGCTCCCATGCCCGCTGGTGATCGACGAAGCCTATGTCGACTTCGCGGAAACCGACTGCATCGACCTTGTGCAACAGTGTGAGAAGGTGATCGTCACACGGTCGTTCAGCAAGTCGTATGCGCTCGCGGGCCTGCGGTTTGGCTTTGCCGTGGCACGCCCCGAGATCATCGCACAGCTCACCAAAGTCAAAGACTCCTACAACTGCGACACCCTGTCGATCGCAGCGGCCACCGCGGCGATCGCCGACACCGCCTGGCTGACAGAGACGCGAGGCAAGATCCTCGCCACCCGCCATCGCCTGGAGGCCGCCCTGACGAGCCTCGGCTTTCGGGTGCAGCCGAGCCAAGCCAACTTCGTCTGGTGCACCCACCCAGGCACACGTCATCGCGAGATCTACGAAGCCCTCAAAGAGCAAGGCATCCTTATTCGCTGGATGACCTTCCCCAACTGGGGCGACGGCCTCCGCATCAGTGTCGGCACCGACGAGGAAATCGACGCCTTCCTCGCAGCGCTCACGGAGATCCTCCGTCAGCTCTCCACAGGCTGACCGCGGGATTCTTCGGCCCCTTTCCCTCCCACCACGAGCTCTCCATGTCACGCACGGCCACGATCTCGCGAGTCACCTCGGAAACCGCGATCGAACTTTCGCTCACGCTCGATGGCAGCGGGGTTGCCGAGATTGCCACGGGGCTCGGCTTCTTCGACCACATGCTGACACTGCTCGTGGGCCACT
>CALCGM010000552.1 GCA_937900985.1 uncultured Planctomycetaceae bacterium
TTGCCCTGGTCGAAGGCTACGGCCTGGCGGAGGCGGGGCCGGTCGTCAGCCTGGCGAGTCCACGCACCTGGCGAGGGGGCACCGTCGGGCCTCCGATCGACGGCGTGCGCGTGCGGCGAAGCCCAGCGGGGGTGCTCGAGGTGCAGAGCCCGGGGCTTGCTCAGGGAGTGATCGAGGCTGGCGAACGAGAGGTTCGCCCCATCGCTCCGGAGGGCTGGCTCTCCACTGGCGACCGTGGCGAGATCGAGCCGGATGGCCATCTGCGGATCGCAGGCCGCGCGGTGGATGTGCTCGTGCTCGCTAACGGCGAGAAGATTCCGCCGGCCGACGTCGAGGCCGTTCTCGCTGAAGACCCCGCCATCGCTCAGGTGTGTCTGATCGGCCACGGGCTGCGACGGCCGCTGGCGGTGGTCGTGCCGGAGCCCGATCTGCTCCGCGAGGCCGTCCGACGGCTGAGGCTGGTGGTGGCCAGTCGCCGCCAGGCCCTCCGCCATCCACGCCTGCTGGCCTGGCTGGCCCGCCGCATCGCCTGGAGGCAGCAGCAGCTCCCGCGGGGCTGGCAGGCAGGCCACCTGCTGCTGCTGGGCCGCAGCTTCGATCCGCAGGCAGGCGAGGTGACGGTGTCGATGAAGCTCCGCCGTCATGCGATCGCCCACCGATTCACTCAGGAGACCACCGCCATGGCAACCATCCGCTCGCAGGAGACGCACCAGCTTCCCCCTGGCGTCGCCACCATCAACGAAGCGGCTTCTGCCGCACCACCGGCCCCATCAGCCGCGAGCTGCCTCTGGCAGCCAGCATCGGCAGGCGGGTTTGCAGCGGCGGCTGAGGCAGCAGCGGCGGCCTTGCCCGAGGCGATCCGCGGAATCGAGGCGGAGAGCCTGACGACCGCTCGCCATCTGCGCAGCGACGGCTCGCTCTTCGACGATGCCGGCCGGCTCTCACGCCATGCCGAAGATGCCATCGCCGCCACCGGGCTCTTTGGCCTGGCGGTGCCCGTCGAGCATGGCGGCAGCGGCGCTGGCATGCAGCAGCTCTGCCGTGTCGTCTCGGCCATGGGCTGCGTTTCGCCCACGACGGCGGGCATGCTCTCGGTGCACTCGACGATCGGTGCGGTCTGGGCCCTCCGCGACTTCGGCACGGCTGAGCAGCAGCGGCGGCACCTGCCAGCACTCGCCCGCGGAGCTCCCCTCTCGATCTTCGCGGCCACCGAACCCGATGCGGGCTGCGACCTCGGCCGTGTCTCCACAACCGTCGAGCGGGTCGATGGCCGGCTGCTGGTCTCCGGGCACAAGATGTATATCACCGGAGCCACGCACGGCCGGCTGGTGAAGCTGCTCGCCCGTGATGCAGACCACGGCGGGCGGCCGCTGATGATCCTCGTGCAGCTGCCGCCGCACGACACCGAGCAGCTGAGGCTCGAGCGATGCCCCCTGCATCCGCTCAAGCATGCCCACAACCAGGCGATCCTCTTTGACCGCTTCGAGGTGGATCCCACCGACATCCTGCAGGCTCCGGCCAAGCCGGGCCGTGAGCCCGACGCGATGCAGATCGTCTGGCATGGGCTCAATCGCGGCCGAGTAACCCTCGCTGCTCAGGCTGTGGGCACGCTCTCGCTGATGCTCGATGAGGCCGTTGCCCACGCCCGCTCGCGGCAGACCTGGGGGCAGCCGATCGCCTCCCGCGAACTGATCCAAGGCCGCGTGGGCCGGATTGCTGCGGCGGCGGTGACCTGCGAAGCGATGGCCAGCTGGGCGGCCCACACGATCGACGCCGGCGGCAGCGGAGAGCTGGAGGCGATCGCGGCCAAGGTGACCGCCAGCAGCCTGGTCCGCGAGGCCGCCGCCGACGCCTACGGCATCCATGGCGGCCGCGGCTTCCTGCTCGGCCATCCCCTAGGCGATGCCCTCCACGACCACTTCGCCGTCAACACCTACGAGGGTGAGAGCGGCCTGCTGGAGCTGGCGCTCTTCAAAGGCCTGGCCAAACGGCATCCGCTCGCCGGCCGAAACCCCAGCATCGCCGCTTCGCTGCCGCTGCTGGCCGACCGGCTCCGCAGCCGCTGGCGGTCGTGCGAGGAAGATCGCTCACTCCTCGACAGCCGCTTCCGCGGGTTTGCGTCGGCGGCCCGACGCGGCCTGGCCACCGCTGGCCGCGACATCGAGCGGCTGCTCCGCCGCCATGGCCGAGGCCTCGCGGATCGGCAGCTGATCGTGGGCAGCCTGGCGGCCCGCGTTCGCGAGCAGCTGACCATCCTCGCCGTCGCCCACCACGCCGACCGCGTGATCGCCCCACAGGGCGACACACCCGCCCTCGCCGCAGCGGAAACCGCCTGCCGCCTCGCCCTCGCCCGCAGCAGCGGACGCCACCCCACCTCCGTCGACCTCGCCTGCCTCGCCAATGCCGGCAAACGCTCTCTCAATCACGCAAGCAGGTGATCGTTACAGCAGGCTCTCTAGCAACAGCCGCATCTTGCGGAGCTCGCCCGTCTGGTCGACGCCCTCCAATGGCGGCATGTGGGCGCAGAGGGCCCGGTTGAAGTTGAACCGCTGCAGCTGGGCGACAAGCTTGCCGTACTCGATGTTGCCCTGGCCGATGCGAACCTGGAAGGCGTCGGGCTTCGTGTCGCGGAGATGGGCGTGGCAGACATACTGCAGGATCGGATCCCAGCTTGCCGGCTTCTTGCCGTGGCCGTGGATGAAGTAACTCGGATCGAGGGTGACACCGAGGCCGGGCACGTTGCGGCAGAGGGAGGCCGTGGTTTCGGCATCCTGCGTCATCCGGTCACTCTGGGTTTTCACGCCGACAACCTGACCGGCTCCCGAGGCAATGGCGACGAGCTTGCGGAGTCGCTCGATTTCGCCGTTGAAGGGCGTGCCGAGTTCCGACGATTCGACGACGAGGATGACAACACCGATCGCCTTGGCGAGCTTGCAGCAGGCCTCAAACCGCTCGTAGACGTCTGGTGTTTCCGACGAGGCAAACGAGACGGCAACCGGGCGAAGTCGCTGCAGGTCGGTGCACTGGGCAAAAGCCCATTCGCCGTCGGCCGCGACCTTGGCCGGCTCGAGGTGGCCGCCCTCATGGACGTCGATCTCGACTGCGGTGAACTCAAGCTCTGCCAGTCGCTCAAGTGCCTCCGAGAGAGACAGATCGGGAAAACACTCCGTGCTCGCCGAAACGATCACCGCCACACTCCTTCCTCACGAACCCGAGACTGCTCACACCGAGCAGCTGTGCGCAGGGTAGCGATGGGCCGTTCTCTCTGGCAACACGACAAACCGCCAAAGCCCCACCAGGTGCAACTCCGGAGCGATAAACTGACGGGGGTTGTGCCGTCGTTGACGGCCACGAGTGCGTCTCATGCTGCGAGGAGCCCCTATGGCAGACGATACCCCTTCCCCTCTCCCGCGCCAGGCCGGCGCCGGTGGTCCGACACGGGTCATTCTGGAGCAGCCCCGCAGCCGTTGGGGCGGCAGGCTCGCCTGGATCATCACCGCGATCTCCGTGATGGTGGCGGTGGCGAGCGCGGGGGCCAACGCGACCTATTTTCAGACCGATTCACGGGTGCTGGAGACATTTCATTCGAAGTCGGCGTCGGCCGAGGCAAAAGTGGCCATCGTGACCGTCTCCGGTGCGATTCTCGGAGGCAACGGCTTCGCGGGAAACCAGATCGACAAGATCGAAGACGACGACAGCGTGCGGGCGATCGTGCTGCGGATCGACTCGCCCGGCGGCACGGTGAGCGGCTCCGACGAGATCCACCATCGGATCTCGACGCTGGCAGCTGAGCGGAATCTGCCCGTGGTTGTCAGCATGGGCGGCATCTGTGCCAGCGGTGGCTACTACATCGCCATGGCCAGCGGCGGCGAGGATGACGTCGTTTTTGCCGAGCCTGCCACCCTCACCGGGTCGGTCGGCGTGCTGATCCCCAACTACGACTTCTCGCAGCTGCTCCAGCGATTCGACATCACCGACACCACCGTCTCCAGCGGCCCGCTCAAGGAGATGCTCAGCCCCACCAAGCCGCGGACCCCCGAGCTTGAGGAGCGGCAGCGGGAGGTGCTGCAGAGCCTGGTCGATGAGATGTTTGCCCGCTTCGCGTCGATTGTTCGCGAGGGCCGTCCAAAGATCACCGACGAGCAGTTTGAAGAGATCGGCACCGGCCGCATCTTCACCGCCGAGCAGGCAGTCGGCGTGGGCCTCGTCGATCGCATCGGCTTTCTCGACGACGCGGTGGCCCGGGCGGTCGAGCTGACGGGCCTTGCCGATGAGAATGTGCGGGTCGTCGAGTATGCCAGGCCGGCGGGTCTGCTCGATCAGGTGCTCGGCAGCACGGGAACCGCGTCGGCCCGGCTGGATGCCTCGGGGCTGACGCTTTCACTCGATGCCCTCGCCGAATGGACCGCGCCCCGCTGCTGGTATCTCTGCAGCTGGCTGCCGCCCGTGGTGAGCCGCTAAAAGAGCCGCGGGGCAGGCGACTCTCATCGCCTGCCCCGCGTGCATGAGGACAGCATGTCGGCAAAGCCCGCGTGGGCCTACTGCCGGGTGCCGGTCGCTTCGGCCCGGCTGGCCATCTCGGCATACATTTCGGAGCGTTCGGAATCGCCCTGCTCGGCATACATCGTCGAGAGGTTGCCGTAGGCCACGGCCAGCGCCTGCTCTTCGAGCTGCTGGGCATCAACCGCCGTGACCATCATGTCGACGCCGGTGCTGGAGAGGTCGACCGCTTCGGTGCGACGGTCCACCTGCCAGTACGAGATCGCCATGCTCACGTACGCCTCGCCGAGGCGTCCGAGTTCGCCCCGGTAGGCAAACGAGTCGTTCCGCTCCCACAGCGGCAGAACCTTGTCAAACCAGGTGACCGCCGTGTCGTGATCGCCCTTCTGCAGGCTGTAGAG
>CALCGM010000553.1 GCA_937900985.1 uncultured Planctomycetaceae bacterium
GGGATTCAGATCGAGACGGAGCTGCTCGAGAAGATTGCCACCGTCGGCGACCTGCTGGCGATGCTGGAAGGAAAGATCGCCGCCAAGAGCGGTCGCAAGGCAGCCTGACACGGCCGTCGGCGGATTGTTTTCACTGAGACTGAGACAGGGGCGGACGTGAGCAGCGTGCACCAGCCATGCCGGCTTCCCGTGGTGGCCTATGAGCCGCTGTCGGTGCTGCTTGCCGAGGTTGATGACCTGCGGACGGCGGCAGATCCGGAGGGAAGCCCGCCGCTGCCCAAGCGGTTTCTTCGGCACGCCGATGAGCAGTCGGTGGTGGCGGTGCGAGCGGTGCAGCAGGCTCTCGCGGCGCTCCCTGGAGCCGACTGCAGCCGACACGGCGTGATCGCCGCTCCCTGCCAGGCAGGCCGCATCGCCAGCAGCCGCACGCTCTCGCAGTATGCCGCCGGTGGTGGCGTGACGGTTTCCACCCACATTGTGCCGCAGGCCTCACTGCATGCGCTGGCAGCAGCGGTGAGCGTGGGGCTGGGGATGCACGGTCCATCGCTCGGTGTGGGAGGTGGCCCACAGGCGCTGCACGAGGGACTGGTGACGGCGGCGGCCCTCGTCGACACGCCCGGTGTCGAGGGCTGGTGGCTCGTGGCCAGTGAGCTTGTCGGTGAGCCCCGGCTCGACGGCGAGGGGCAGGCCACCAACCCAGGTGCGGCACGCGTCGACGCCGTCGCTCTTCTGCTCGCTCCCTCTGCGGCCGCACCGCAGTGGTGGATTCCCATGGAACATGCCGCAGCCACCGTTTCCGTCGATGGCCTTGTGGCCGCGGTCGAGCACGTTCTCGTGGCGGCTCCCGCCAGGGAGGCTGCATGACTGCCGCAGCCCCGTCACACCGCGTGGCCCGATGCCCCGCCGCCATCACAGGCATGGGGATGCTCACGCCCCTAGGCAACGACTTCACCAGCGTTGGCGATGCCCTGATGGCTGGCCGCTCGGGTGTTCGCGAAATCGATCTGGTGGATGCCTCGCGGCCTTTGCGTCAGTTTGCCGCAGCCGTGGATGTGATTCCCGATCTGCCCGAGCTCCAGCCGCGGCAGCTCGGCCGTGGAGCCAACGTCCACGCGAGCCGCCTCGAACGGCTGTGTGGGGCGGCAGCCGTGGCGGCGGTCAACGACTGCGGCGTAGCGGCTCCAGCAGGACGCCGCGTCGGCCTCGTGCTGGGCATCGGTGCGGAGCAGCTCAAAACCTGGGAAGCGGATTTCCTCGCCGGAGGCGACGCCGTGTTTTCCGGGGCTCGCCAGCCGTGCATCGCCGCCCGCCTGGGGCAGGCCCTCGGCCTTTCCGGCCCCTGCCTCACGGTGGCGGCCGCCTGTGCTTCGAGTGGCTATGCCCTGGCAGTGGCTCACCGCTGGCTGTCGCTGGGCATGGTCGATGCCTGCCTGGCGGGAGGCGGCGACATCATCAGCCCGCTGGCCTTGGCTGCGTTCTACAACCTGCGGGCACTCTCCCGGCGAGACGACGACCCCGTGAAGGCCTCGCGGCCCTTCGACAAGGCGCGTGATGGATTTGTGATGGGGGAGGGGGCTGCGGTCTTCATGCTTGAGCCGGAAGCTGCCGCCCGTCAGCGTGGTGCCCAGATGCATGGCCTGCTTGCGGGGGCTGGCATGTCGAGCGACGCCTCACACATGGTGGCCCCTTGTGCGGAGCCTGCCGAAGCGACACGGGCCATCGAAAGCGCGCTTGCTGACGCTGGCCTGCGTCCTGACGAGATCGACTACGTGAATGCCCACGCGGCAGGCACGCCGGTGGGTGATGCCGCCGAAGCGCTGGCGATCCGCAGGGCCTTGGGCGATGCCGCGGAGGGTGTGCCGGTCAGCTCGACCAAGAGCATGTCCGGGCATCTCGTCAGCGGTGCCTCTGCCTTTGAAGCAGTCGCCTGCCTGGCTGCCTTCGACCGGCAAGCGATTCCCCCCACGATCAACCTCGACGACCCCGACGAGGCCTGTCCGCTCAACCATGTTGCTCACCAGGCCCGCCCGGCTCGTGTCCGCACGGCCCTGAGCAACTCCTTCGGGTTTGGAGGCTCCAACCTCTGCCTCGTCCTGAAGGCTGCCTGAATCGACTGTTTTCCCAAAGGAGTCACGGATGACGATCCTCACCACTGCCCCGGCCCACTACGCCCCGCCCGCCACCGCCACCGACCTGGCTGACCTGATGGAGCGGCTCGTTGCACAGTGGCACACGGTCGAGCCCGCCCACGCCCACGAGGGCCTCGCAGGCCGCGTCTGCGACAACCACCGCTTCAACTTCCTGCTCTGGCACGAGGAAGACATCGCCCGCTCGCCCGACGTGACCGACACTCGCATCGCCGAGGTGAAGCGGGCGATCGACGGCTACAACCAGGCCCGCAACGACGCGATTGAGAAGACCGACGACTGGCTCGTGGGCGAACTGGCCGACCGCGGGATCGAGGCCCCGGCCGACGCGCCCGCCTCAACCGAAACCCCTGGCGCTGCCCTCGACCGTCTCTCCATCCTCGAGCTCCGCCGCTACCACATGCGGGAGCAGCTTGAGCGAACCGACGCCACGCAGGAGCATCTTGAGAAGGTGGCCCACAAGATGGCCGTGCTCGACCTGCAGCGGGCCCACCTGACCGAGGCGATCGACCGGCTGCTCTCGGAGATCTTCGCCGGCACCCGGCCGCTGCGGGTCTACCGCCAGATGAAGATGTACAACGATCCGACGATGAACCCCTACCTCTACAAGGCGAGGCGGGCGGCGGCGTAGCAGACTGCTGCGGCAGGACGGTAGGCTTGGCGGCATCATTCTTGCGAAGGATCTGCCCCGATGCTGCTCTGCCCAATGCTGCTCCGCTCCACAGCGGCCCGTGTTGTCTTGATGCTTTCCTGCTGCTTCGTCGCCGGAGGCGTCGCTCCGGCCGCGAAGGGCCAGGAGGCCGCTGCCCCCGCCTCCGTTGCAGCCTCGGCCGAGGAGCCTCTGGCCGCTGCGGCAGCCCCGTCGCTTGCCGATGCGATCGACGCTCAGTTTGGCACGGTCGTCAGTTCCATGGCGACCGTGCTGTTTTGGGAGCCCGTGCCTGCGGTGCCCATCCCGTTGATCGTGCTGATCCTGCTGGGTGGATCGGTGTTTTTCACGATCTACTTCGGCTTCCTCAACATTCGCGGCTTCAAGCATGCGATCGACATCACCCGCGGCCGCTACGACAACCCAAACGATCCCGGCGAGATCTCGCACTTCCAGGCATTGACCTCAGCGCTCAGCGCGACCGTTGGCCTGGGCAACATCGCGGGCGTGGCGGTGGCGATTCAGCTCGGTGGCCCCGGTGCTGTGGTCTGGATGATGCTGATCGGCCTGTTTGGGATGACGGCCAAGTTCAACGAGTGCACGCTCGCCCAGGTGTATCGCAAGGTGCATCCCGACGGCACGGTTGATGGCGGACCGATGCACTATCTGGAGATCGGCCTCCAGGAGCGCGGGCTTCCGTTCCTGATTGCCAAGCTGTTTGGGCTGGTGTTTGCCCTGTTTTGCATCGGCGGCTCTTTCGGCGGTGGCAACATGTTTCAGGCCAACCAGGCCACCTCGGCCGTCCGCAGCATGCTCGGCAGCCTGCTCGGCACAACCGCCGGCATCGACTGGATCATCGGTGGCACGCTCGCCTTTCTCGTGGGCCTGGTGATCATCGGTGGGATTCGGCGGATCGGGCAGGTCACGGAGAAGATCATCCCGCTGATGTGTGGCATCTATGTGCTCGCGGGGCTGGTGATTCTGGCGATGCAGGCCGAGAAGATCCCTGCCGCCGCGGCCCTGATCCTTCGCTCGTGCGTATCGCCCGAGGCCGCCTTTGGGGGCTTTGTTGGCGTGCTAGTGCAGGGCATCAAGCGGGCAGTGTTTTCCAACGAGGCGGGGGTGGGCTCCGCCGCAATCGCCCATGCGGCCGCCAAGACCGACGAGCCCGTTCGGGAGGGCATGGTGGCGATGCTCGGGCCGTTCATCGACACCGTGGTGATCTGCACGATGACGGCGCTGGTGGTCATCGTCAGCGGTGTCTACGCCGATCCTGCCGCGGGGGAGGGTGTGGAGATGACCCGCAAGGCGTTTGCCGACACCTTCAGCTGGTTCCCGGTGATCCTCAACATCTCCGTGTTCCTCTTCGCCTACTCGACGATGATCAGCTGGTCGTATTACGGCGAGAAGGCCTGGCAGTATCTCTTCGGCAAGTCACGGAAGGCTGTTGTCTCCTATCGCATGATCTTTCTGGGGTTCATCGTGCTGGGAGCGGTTTCCTCGCTGAAAAACGTGATTGAGTTTTCCGACCTGATGATCCTCTCGATGGCCTTCCCCAACATCATCGGCGGCGTGATTCTCGCACCGCGGGTGAAGGCGATGCTCAACGACTACTGGGCGCGGTATCAGAACAACGAGTTTGCGACCTACCGATAAGCCGGCTTCGGTTATGTCTGCCCGATCCCCATACTGAGGCCCCATACTGAGGTTTGATTCATGCCGCTGACTGCACGCCGCGTCGTCGTTCCGATCGACTTTTCCGCTGCCTCGCCTCAGGCGATTG
>CALCGM010000554.1 GCA_937900985.1 uncultured Planctomycetaceae bacterium
GGCTCAGCGACGGTCCTGGGGGATCCGCACAGGCGTGCCGATCTCGCCACCAAGGAGCCGTGAGGCAGACCCCTCGACGATGGCAACTTCAATCACCCCCTGTGAGCCGACGAGCGCCACAGCGGAGCCGGGCGAGGCATCGCCATAGGTGCGGACTGGCCGGTCGATCCAGCGGTCACCAAGGTGCAGCCCTCCGGCTGCCACGACCGCAGGCCACTCTTCCGCGGGAATGTTTGTCAGCAGGTTGCCGAAGTGGTCGATAAACCGCACGGCACCATGGATGCCGTCGGGCCTTGCGCTGGCAGCTGCCTCGGGCAGCTGCACGAGCGGCCCCCACGGTTCCCCAACCGCTGATGCCTGTTCGCCATCGAGCAGACGAACCGCGGCTGCCGCCACCACATCGCGGCCGTGGAAGGTTGCCGAGGCGTTGGCAGGCTCTGGCAGCACCCGGGCCTCAGCCAGCGTGGCGACTGCGGCTGCGTGTGTGAGCAGGCCGTTGTCGGGCGCGAGAAACTCCTGCGAGCCGATGCGGGCCCAGACCATCTTTCGCGCCGTGCCCACGCCGGGATCGATCACCACCAGGTGCAGCGTCTCGGCCGGGAAGGCCAGGCAGGCCTGGCCGAGAAACCAGCTGGCGGCCTGAATGTCGTGGGCGGGCAGGTCGTGGGCAATGTCGACGAGGGTGCAGCCGGCCTTCGCATGCAGCAGCCGGGCCTTCATCTGGGCCACGTAGAGGCTGCCCGGGCCAAAGTCGGTCGTGAGCGTGATCAGGCGGGGCATGAAACGGCCTGCAGGTGGTCGTGGGGGGCGCCGCGGCCAGCTTCCGCCTTCAGGATGCGGGCAGCTCGCTGATGATCTTCAGGCAGAGTGCACGAACCTGGCCAGGGTTGACGTTGGGATTCTTTTTCTTGGCCTGCCCGATCAGGCCGCCGGCGGCCTGCTGCTTGCCGCTCTGCACGTCGGCCACGATCTTGGGATTGGCCGCCACCAGCTCACGGCAGAGGGTCAGCAGCTCGTCTTCGCCCACCGCGGCAATCCCCATTGCCGCCACGACTTCTTCAGCCGAACGGCCGCTGGCGATCATCTCGGCAAAGATCTCGCGGCCCCGCGAGGTGTCGAAGTCGCCCTGCTTCACCCGGCCGATCACATCGGCAAGCCCTGCGGCCGCCACCGGGAAGGCGTCGATCGTAATCCCCTGCTCGTTGAGCGTCCGCAGCACGTCCTGCTGCATCCAGTTGCTCGCCACCTTGCCGTCGTCGACGAGCCGGGCGAGTGTCTCGAAGTATTCAACGAGGGCTCTGCCCTGCCCCACGAGCACGTCGGCATCGTAGGCGGAAATCTTCCAGGTCTCTTCGAGCCGCTTCCGCAGGGCCCGGGGGCTCTCCGACATTCCCTCACGGATCGCCGCAATCTCATCCGCGGTGAGCGTGACCGGCACAAGGTCGGGCTCTGGGAAGTAGCGATAGTCGCTCGACTCTTCCTTGTGTCGCTGACCGCGGGTGATGCCGGCGGCGTCGTCCCAGCCACGGGTCTGCTTGGGGGCGGAGCCGAGCTCCTTGCCCGTTGCCTGCCACTCTTCGTATTGCCGAGCTGCCTCATAGGTCAGCGCCCGCTCCACCGAGCGGAAACTGTTCATGTTTTTGATCTCGACGATCGGCGTCTTGGCCAGGCTGCCATCGGCCTTGGGAATGTGCAGGTTGACGTTGGCATCCACCCGCAGGCTTCCCTCCTGCATGTTGCAGTCGCTCACGCCGAGGTAGACCAAGAGCAGCCGCAGCTCACCGAGCCAGCAGCGGGCTTCGGCTGGCGACCGCAGGTCGGGCTGGCTCACGATCTCGAGAAGCGGCGTGCCGGTGCGGTTGAGGTCGATGCGGCTGTCGGCGGTGCCGGCCGACTCATCGTGCATGCTCTTGCCGGCATCCTCTTCAAGATGCACCCGCAGGATTCTGACCATCCGCGGCTCAAACGCTCCCTTGGGATCGACCGCCTCAAGCTGGCCGTGCTCGGAGAACGGCAGGTCGAACTGGCTGATCTGATAGCCCTTGGGCAGGTCGGGATAGAAGTAGTTCTTCCGGTCCCACTTGGTGAACTCGGCGATCGTGCAGTCGAGCGCCGTCGCGGCCCGCACCGCCAGCCGAAAGGCTTCGCGGTTCATCACCGGCAGCGAGCCCGGCAGGCCGAGGCAGACCGGGCAGGTGAGCGTGTTGGGCGGGGCGCCGAAGCGGTTTTCGCAGCTGCAGAAGAGCTTGGTCTTGGTGAGCAGCTGGACGTGCACCTCAAGCCCGATCACGGTCGTGTAGGGGGCGGCGTTGTCGGTTGGTTCGGGCATAGGTTCTGGCAGCGGGCAGGGCTCAGGCAGACGGTGGGCGGCGACGGTGCCATTCGGTGAGCCGCTGAAAGCGATCGGCAGCTCGCAGCAGCAACGGTTCGGCGAGGGCCGGGGCCTGCAGCTGGTAGCCGATGGGCAGCCCAGACTCGGTGAAGCCACACGGAAACGAGATGCCACAGACCCCTGCGAGGTTGGTGGTCACGGTGTAGAGGTCGAGCAGATACATCGCCAGCGGGTCGTCGGTCTTTTCGCCCAGCGGAAACGCCGGCGTGGCCGACACCGGGCCGCCGATCAGGTCGACCTTGGCAAACGCATCGAGGTAGTCCTGGCGAATCAGCCGCCGCACCTGCAGGGCCCGCTTGTAGTAGGCGTCGTAGTAGCCGGCCGAGAGGGCGTAGGTGCCGAGCATGATTCGCCGCTTGACCTCGGGACCAAAGCCCTCTGCCCGGCTGCGGCAGTACATCTCCACCAGCGGCGAATCGAAGGCGTCGCTGCGGCAGGGCTCCGTGGTGCGATGGCCGTAGTGCACGCCGTCGTAGCGGGCGAGGTTGCTCGACGCCTCGGACGGGGCGATCAGGTAGTAGGTGGCCACGCCATACTTGGCATGCGGCAAATCGATGTCGTGGATCGTGGCCCCGGCCGCCTCAAGCACCCGGAAGCCTTCCTCCACCGCGGCGGCAACGTCGGGATCGAGCCCTTCGCCGAAGTGGGCGGGCACGCGGCCGATCCGGATGCCAGCCAGCGGCTCCTCGAGCATCTGCGTGTACGACGGCACCGCCTCGGCGAGCGACGTGGAGTCGAGCGGGTCGTGGCCGGCAATCGTCTCCAGCACGAGGCCGCAGTCGGCAGCGGAGTGGGCCATCGGGCCGATCTGGTCGAGGCTCGAAGCAAAGGCCACGAGCCCGCGGCGGCTGACGCGGCCGTAGGTGGGCTTGAGGCCGGTGACGCCGCAGAGCCCTGCCGGCTGGCGGATCGAGCCACCTGTGTCAGAGCCGATCGACACCGTCGACATGCTGGCCGCCACACATGCCGCCGAGCCGCCGCTGGAGCCGCCGGTCGCTCGCGTGGCATCCCAGGGATTGCGAACGGGCCCAAAGGCCGAGTTTTCGTTCGACGCCCCCATGGCAAACTCGTCCATGTTGGTCTTGCCGATGATCACCGCATCGGCAGCACGCAGGCGGGCAACGGTGTCGGCGTCGTAGGGGGGGCGGTAGCCCTCGAGCATTTTCGAGGCGCACGTGGTCGGCATGTCGCGGGTGCAGAGGGCGTCTTTGACGCCGACCGGCAGCCCGGCCAGCGGCCCGAGCGGCTTGCCTGCCGCCCGCTTGGCATCAACGGCCTCGGCGGCGGCAAGCGCCGCGGCCTGGTCGACATGCAGAAAGGCGTTGGTCGCCGGATCGACAGCGGCGATGCGGTCGAGGGCGGCCTGCGTGCACTCCACCGCAGTCAGGTCGCCATTGGCGACGGCAGCAACAAGGTCGATCGCGGAGAGTTCGGTGGGCTGCATGGGCTGGCTTGGCTTGTGAACCGGTTGCGACACGAAAAACAGTGGGTGAGCCTGCCGCGTCTGGTCAAAACGGGAGCGTCAGTCTCCAAGCACCGCGGGGACGAGAAAGCACTCGCCGTCCTGCTTGGGGGCCGTCGCGATCGCGAGTTCCACCGGGAGCGACGGGGCCGGCTCGTCTTCCCGAAACACGTTGGTCGTGCCGAGGGGATGCGCGAGCGGCTCAACGCTGGAGGTGTCGAGTTCTTCAAGGAGCGACACAAAGCCCACGATCTTGGAGAGTTCGCGGGTCATCTGCGCAAGCTCGTCTTCGCTGAGGGCGAGCCTCGCCAGCGTCGCAACCTTGGCAACGTCGTCGCGCGACAGGCTCATGGCCGGGCGCGGGGACCGGACGGCACCGCCTCCTCCACGACCGTGGTGGACTTCTCCACCGAGGGCAGCCGGAAGGGAGCCTGACGAACAAGCTTCTTAATGCGTCCGCTGCGAATGCACTGCGTGCACACGAGCTTGCTGGTGCTCGTGCCGCGGCCTTCGGTGACACGCACCCGCTGCAGGTTCGGCTTGAACTTCCGCCGCGTGATACCCGTGATCTTGGTACCGACGCCGCCCAGGTATTTCTGCTTACCGCGGATCGTTACCGAGTTTCCCATCGAGAAACCCTTGCCGCAGACTTCACACGATCGGGCCACACTACACCTCGCACCAGCCGGCTGTGATTCCGGCCGCAGTTCACCAATAGGGATCCACACGATCGCCGGACATCCATGCCGACGACAAGCCGCCGCTACCCTTCGCAGATGCTGAGGCAGGCGAACCTTTTCCAGACTCGGAAGCATATCGCCCGCAGGCATTTTCGCAAGGCGAGGCCCTGGTTCAGCCGCTGGGAGCGTGGCAGCCGGGATCGGCCGCCAGCAGCCGGAGCACGTCGTCGTGCAGCAGCCCATTCGTCGCCAGACCGTCGCCGGAATCGATGCGATCGCGGCCTTCCCAGTCGGAAAAACGGCCGCCAGCCTCGCGGATGACCGGCTCCACGGCGGCAGCGTCCCAGGCATTCATGATCGGATCGGCCATGATTTCGGCCCTGCCGGTGGCCACCAGCAGGTAGCCGTAGCCGTCTCCCCAGGTGCGGGCCAGCCGGCAGGCAGCGTTGAGCCGCTCGCGGGCCTCGTCGCGGCCCCGCTCGGCAAATGCGGTCGTGGCGGAGGTGCACCAGAGGGCGTCGGCCAGTCTGCGGCTGGAAACGCGGGCCGGCACGGGCTGCTGGCCCGCGGCGTGCCCCGGCGGAAGATGCCAGGCGCCGCCGCCAAGGGTGGCGTAGACGGTCTCGCGAAGAGCCGGAATCGTGATCACGCCCACAACGCCCCGGCCTTCCAGCCGGCAGCCGACGAGCGTGGCGTAGAGCGGAACGCCGCGGATAAACGACTTTGTGCCGTCGATCGGGTCGACAATCCACTCAAAGCCTGAGGTGCCCGCCGCCGAGCCGGATTCCTCCCCAAGGAAGCTGTCGTGGGGAAAGGCGGAAAGCAGCCGCTCCCGCAGGATCGCCTCGGCAGCACGGTCCGCTTCGGTGACGGGCGACTGATCGGCCTTCAGGTCGACCGCGAGCGTCGGGTCGCAGAATCGCTCGAGGGTGGAGGCTGAGGCCTCGGCCACGGCTGCGAGCGCGACCTCAAGCCGCGGGGCAAGCTCACTGGATGACAGATTCATGGGCTGGGTGTGGTCTCAGAGGTGTCGCTGCACTCGTGTCGAGGCTGAATGAGCGACACGATCACGAGGATGCCGGCTCCCACCACAAGATAGGAGTCGGCGAGATTGAAGATCGGCCAGTCGATCACGCCTTCGAGAGCAAAGTGGATCCAGTCGCGAACGGCGCGGACAGGCTCGCCGAAGCGGTCTGGCGGCGCGTGCCAGCTGAGCCCGGGAAGGCCGAGCCGGTCGTAGAGGTTGCCGAGAATGCCGCCGGTGATCAGGCCGAGAGCGGCCAGCGACCAGAGATCGGTCTGCGATGGCTTCGTGCAGGTGCCAGGCCGACAGATCCGGCTGACCATGATGCCGATGCCGGTCAGCGCCACGAACGAAATGCCCGCAAACACGAGCCCAAGGCCCTGCCCCATGCCGAAGAGCGCGCCTTCGTTGAGGTTGGTTCGCAAGGCCAGCATCCCGGGAATCAGCACGATCGCCGGCTGATCACCAGGCATGCCCAGACGCTCAAAAATCCAGGACTTGCTCAGCAGGTCGGAGGCGGTCGCGACGACGGCAGCCGTCGCAAAAAGCAGCCAGCCTGCAGTGGGCCCTCGCATGGAAGTCCTCGTGGGGGGCGTCACCGCGGCTGCCGCGGCCGCCCGCCGCCCTCGTTTGCTTCCGCACAGCGGATGCAGAGGTCGGCAAACGGGATCGCCTCCAGCCGTTTCTTGCTGATCACGCCGCCGCAGTCCTCGCAGATGCCATAGGTCCGCAGCCGAATCCGCTCCAGCGCCCGTTCCACCGCCTCGAGCGTGTCTTCTTCGCTGGCCATCAGGCTGAGCGTGAACTCCTGCTCAAACGCGTCTGAGCCGATGTCCG